>JAITVP010000005.1 GCA_031285725.1 Bacteroidales bacterium | reverse complement strand
ATGGCCGCCGCCGTATAATCGCCGATCCCTTTCAAGGAACGAATCCGTTGATAATCAGATGGGAAAATGCCTCCATATTCCTGTTGAATCAGCTGGGCGGTGATATGCATATTGCGAGCTCTGGAATAATAACCCAGTCCTTGCCAAATCTTCAACACTTTCTCTATGGGGGCATTCGCTAAATCACTTACCGTAGGGAAAGTTTCGACAAACCGGAGATAGTAATCCCATCCTTGGTTCACCCGCGTTTGTTGCAAAATAATCTCGGAAACCCAAATCTTATACGGATCCTCCACCCCTCGCCACGGCAAATCTCGCCGATGCTCGGTGTACCAAAGGAGGAGAAGCTTGTTCACAGTGAGTTAAGGGTTAGGGTTAGAAATTCAGGATAGTCAAATGGATGCCTTTTCTATTATTAATTATTAATCATCTTAAACAGTTCGTCCAATTTCGGCGTGAGAATAATCTCCGTACGGCGGTTTTTGGCTCTGGCTTCCGAGGTGTTCAGATCGTCTATGGGCAGATATTCGCTGCGACCGGAAGCGGCAGCCCGTTTGGGGTCGATGTCCCCGTATTTCAATAATGATTTCACCACGGCGGTAGCGCGCATCACACTCAAATCCCAGTTGTCCTTCACTTGTCCCGAACCGCGGAATGGCACGTTGTCGGTGTGTCCTTCGATCAGCACATTGATGTCGGGATCTTGCACCAGCACGGTTGCCAGCTCTTTTAGCGCCTTCTCGCCTTCGCTGCCCACCACCCAGCTGCCGGATGCGAAGAGCAACTTCTCGTCCATTGAGACGTACACCTTGCCGTTTTTCTCGTAAACATTCAACCCGCTACCCTCAAAACCTTTCAGTGCGTTGGATACTTTCTCGCGCAATACTTTCACTTCAGCATCTTTTTGATCCAGAATAGCTTGTAATTCAGACAAACGGCCCTCCTTGTCGCGCAGGTCGGCATTGGACAACTCCAGTTCATCGCGTTGCCGGTTCAGTTCCAGTTCCCGCTCGTCCAACTGCGCCTTGATCTTGTCGATGTCGGCCAGTAGGCGGTTCACTTCCGCATTGTTACTGAAGTTTAATTCGGCGAAATTTTTCAATAAATCGTCATAATCCCGTTTGGATTTGGCATATTCCCGCTCCGATTGACGTAACTTCCGTGAAAGATTCAGCGTGTCATTCTTCAACTGTTCCACTTGAACAGAGAGAAAGCCTGCGGTTTGTTCCAGTTCCTTGCTTTTGTTCTCGTAACTGATTTTTTCCGAGGAAGTAAAGGTCAAATCGTCCGAGCATCTTTTGTATTTTGCCTCTAATTCTTGGTACTTCGCTTTAGTCACGCAAGAGGACGAAGCGATCAATAAGGCCATGATTCCGATAAGTGCAATGTTCTTTTTCATAAAATATCGTGTTTTTGTATGAAACAATATAAAAACCAACAAAAATATAATGAAGCGATCATTATTTTTTGTCGGTTGAAATTTAAATATGAACAGTGAATTTATGATAAAAACAGTCCTATTCGAGCGAACGAGATCATGCACAGATAGGCGTAAGCATTCAGCATTTGAGAATATTGTTTCCCATGTATATATGCTAATACGGCATAGATTACAAGTAAGATCGTTGGCATAATCGTGAGGATATCCCGACCAGGATATTTACACATATTGAAAATGAATGCCACATAAACCAATGTTTTGCAAAATATCGAAAACACGGCAAGCCATGGTTTTTCATCCCAATATACATGTTGTCGTACATAAACAATCAGTAATATGGTGAAAACAATCAGCAAAAGTGACAAAGCTATCGCTGAAATTCCTTGTCCAGCCAATGTGTAAAGAAGATACCCCGTACAGATATATACAAAAGCAGAGATGATCTCAACTTTACCCAAGGGTTCTATTCTTTTTTTGATTTTAGGTGTTGCTCCCATAGTTTGCATCAAAAGGATTCGCATCAGAAAAAACAGATGGAAGGTATTCATCGACTTTTATTTTAAACGAAGGTTCTGGCGTGAAAACATCCTCCTGCATAAAGTGGTTTGTGAATAGAGTAATTCCACTATTTAGATACGCACTTTTGTGTAAATTATAAAAGTCTACATCCCTAATTTTCATTGATGCAAAATTATAAAAATATTTTTCACTTTTGAGTTTTACCCGTAAAACCGCTTAAAATTGAATAATTCCCAAGTTTATCTAATCTTCCACCAAAAACACGGTCACCTTCCCACCCTGATCCAGCGTGATAATATGCTTTCCATAGATCAAAATCTGCGCCAAATTTTCGCAAGGAAATTCCAACGTCTCGTGCCGCAACTCGACATAGTTGTATTTTTCGATACTATGGTCGCCAATATAATATATGGTATTACCGATCACTTGGGCAGGATGATTGGTCCGGAGCGGCAACGTTTTGATTAAAGTACCGAAGGTGTCAAACAGATAGATGGCTTGGTTGGGATTGGTCATAAGGAAGTTTTTTCCTGGGATTTCCGTTAGTTGGATGGGTTGGAAATCGGGAAAATTGTAAGTGATGCGGTTGACGGGATTGAAATGGAAATCCCGCATCTCTAACGTGGCGTTATTTTGGTCATACAGCCAAATCTGATTGTTGATACTGCACGACGCCAGCGAAATAGTGTAAAAATTGGATGAAAAAAGGTCAAATTCAGTGGAGATGGAGGCCAGTCGTTCGTCCAAAAAGACGATTTTGCCGGTTTCTCGGAAAAATAACATGATTTTCATCGGATTGATAGCCGTTACGGAATGGATGGTGCCGTATTGGAAATTGGTGTACGAATAGAGTAATTTTCCCGACAAGTCGTATTTGAAAAGGGAGGATTCGGAGATAAGATAGAGGTTGCCTTGTGGGTCGATGGCCATCTTTTGGACGTTACTTTGATCAATGACTATCCAAATTCCTTCCTTTTTCTCTTGCGAAATGAGCTGAAACGGGAGTAAAATAAACAAAAAAAGTACGAAAACGAGCAGCTTGTATTTTTTCCAACGATTCATATTTATTTTTGTAAGTTTTGAAAATTCAATGACTTATAATTTATGTGATGCAAAAGTACAAAAAATAGATCGAAAATTGTCAGAATGAAATTGCGGATACGAAAAAAAGTGTATTTTTGCGACCTCAAACAAGGGGCAATGTCCAATGGTGTAACGGTAGCACTACAGTTTTTGGTACTGTCTGTCTAGGTTCGAATCCTGGTTGGACAACAAAACTCTCACATCGGTGGGAGTTTCTTGTAAGAAGAGAGATGGAAGGGGAGTTTGACTCCTCTTTTTTATTATATAAAACTAAGAAAATGAACGTATTAATAATTAAGACCAGATAACAATGGAAGACAATTTGAATTTGATTGAAACCTTTGCAGAATTTAAGGAGTTCAAAAATATTGAAAGAGAGACCCTCATGCGCATTCTTGAGGATGTTTTCCGCACCACATTGACCAAAAAATATGGCCCCGATGCCAATTTTGAAGTCATTGTGAATGTAGACCGAGGCGATCTTGAAATTCAACGCTACCGCGAAATCGTGGAAGACGATGAGGTGGAGAATGAATTTACGCAAATTGCTCTTTCCGAAGCGATTAAGATAGAGCCTGACTTTGAAGTGGGAGAGGAAGTGATGGAAAACGTCCGTCTTTCTGATTTCGCTCGCCGCGAGATCTTGGTGCTGCGCCAGAACCTGATTTCCAAGATCATGGAGTATGAAAAAAATATGATCTATGCAAAATATGAAAATCGAATCGGGGAACTGATCACCGGCGAGGTGAGCCAGGTTTGGCGTAAAGAAATTTTGGTGATAGACGAGGACGGTGTGGAGTTGCTACTACCCAAATCGGAACAAATTCCGAGTGACAAGTACAAAAAAGGAGACACGTTGTCCGCAGTGGTGAACCGTGTGGAGATCAAGGGCGCAACGCCGGTCATCATCATTTCACGCACAGCTCCCACCTTCTTGGAACGGTTGATGGAGACGGAAATTCCCGAAGTATATGACGGTTTAATCACAATTAAAAATGTGGTGCGCTCTCCCGGCGAACGGGCGAAAGTGTTGGTTGAATCCTTCGATGATCGTATTGATCCCGTGGGGGCTTGCGTGGGGATGAAAGGAAGTCGTATTCACAGTATCGTGCGCGAGTTGCGGAACGAAAATATTGATGTGATTAATTATACGGTTAATAATACATTACTGATTTCCAGGGCGTTAAGTCCGGCAAAAATATCTTCCATCCAGATTGATGAAGAAAACAAAACGGCGAATGTCTACATGAAGCCTGACCAGGTTTCACTGGCGATCGGGAAAGGTGGTTATAACATTAAGCTGGCGAGCAGGTTGGCGGGTTACGAGATCGATGTTTTTCGGGATGATATTATTGAAGAAGAGGATGTGGATTTGGACGAATTTAGCGATGAATTTGACCAATGGGTGATCGATGCCTTCAAAAACATCGGTTGCGATACCGCAAAGAGCGTGCTGGCACTAACCCGTGAAGAGTTGATCCAACGCACCGACCTCGAAGAGGAGACGGTGGACGCTATGATTGCGTCAGTGAAAAACGAGTTGGATGTTGACTAATTCAACGCAAAAACCATGAAAACAGAATGAAAGAGTTTAGAAAACAAAAAAATATAATATGGAGGCAGATAAGAAAATACCACGATTAGGAAAAGCAGCGGGAGAATTTAATGTGGGGATCAGTTCCATCGTATTACTGCTTAACAAAAAGGGGATCGATATCGTTGATAATCCGAACACGAAGTTGACGGAGGATATGTATGATATTCTAGTTAAGGAGTTTAATGCTGAAAAGAAGGTGAAGGAGGAATCCCAAAAGATCAACATCCCTAATCTCGGCAAGTTGAAACAATCCGAAGAGCCGGAGACGGAAAAAACGATAGAGAAAGTGGAAGTAGTTAAGGAAGAGGTGGTTGAAAAACATCAGCCGGTGCTGGAGAAAGAACCGGTGGTGGAAAAAATAGAGATTCCTCATCCCAAAATTTTGGGGAAGATAGATTTGGATCAAACAACGGTGAAGAAAAAAAATACTAAAACGAAAACAGAAGAGAAAGCAACGGAGAAAGAACCGGTTGTGGAAATGCCGGTGGCGGAACAATCCAAACCCGAGCAAACACCCGTGAAGGAGCAGACCAAACCGCACGAACCGGAGCATATCAAAACTGAACTCGTGACGCTTCCGCAGTTGAAAACCATTGGTAAAATCGATCTTTCCGAGTTTGACAAAAAGAAGAAAAAATCTGCGAAGCCAGCGGCGAAAAAAGAGGATACTCCTGTGGCGGAAGAAATGAAACCCGCAGAGCCGGTAGTGGAAAAAACAGAACCGATCGTGGAAGAACCCGCCAAACCCGTGGTCGAAGAGCGGAAAATCGAACACATTGAAACGAAATTCGAAAAACTGAAAGCACCCAAAATCATGGGGAAAATCGACTTGCCAGTGGAAAAACCGAAAGATTCGAGCAAAAAAGACCATGATGCGGATAAAAAGAACAAAAAACGCAAGCGGATAAAATCAACGGTGCCTTCCAAACCGGGAAAAGATGATCCTAGGAATCTGAAAAAGAAACCGGAAATTAAGAAAGAAGAAATTTCGCAAGAAGATATTGACAAGCAAATCCGGGCAACCATGCAACGTCTTGAACCGCTTGGGAAATCCAAAACGTCCAAGCGCCGTAAGGAAAAACGGGCGATGATCCAAAACGAAATGATCGAGATGGAAAGACAGGAACAAGAATCACAAAAAATCCTTCAAGTTACGGAGTTTATCACTGCTAATGAGTTGGCCTCTTTGATGAGTATACCTGTAAACAAGATTATTGCGACTTGTATGAGCATCGGTTTGGCTGTTTCCATCAACCAACGTCTGGATGCGGAAACGATTTCGTTGCTGGCTGAGGAGTTTGGTTTTGAAGTGCAATTTGTGGGCGTTGACAAAGAAGAGGAGAGCGATGTGGTCGAAGACGCAGTCGAGAATTTGTTGCCACGTCACCCGATTGTGACGGTGATGGGACACGTTGACCACGGGAAAACGTCGTTGCTTGACTACATCCGGAAATCGAATGTGATTGCCGGCGAGGCGGGAGGAATTACCCAGCACATCGGTGCGTACGAGGTGCATCTGCCCGACGATCGGAAAATCACTTTCTTAGACACACCCGGTCACGAGGCGTTCACCGCCATGCGTGCAAGGGGTGCTAGAGTCACGGATATCAGTATTATCGTGATTGCGGCGGATGACTCTATCATGCCGCAAACCGTGGAGGCGATCAGCCATGCCCAAGCGGCCGGCGTGCCTATGGTATTCGCTATCACGAAGATAGATAAACCGAGTGCGAATCCTGAAAAGATCCGCGAAGGATTGGCCAACATGAATATTTTGGTGGAAGAGTGGGGCGGAAATTACCAATGTCAGGAAGTTAATGCGAAACATGGGACCAATGTGAGTGAACTGCTTGAAAAGGTGTTGCTGGAAGCTGAATTGCTTGAGTTAAAAGCGAATCCGAATCGTCCTGCTGTAGGAACTGTGATAGAATCTTCATTGGATAAAGGAAAAGGATATGTGGCGAAGGTTTTAGTGCAAACCGGCACGATCAGCGTGGGCGATCCGATGATGTCCGGCTCATTTTATGGTAAAGTGCGAACTATGTATAATGAAAGAAACCAGCAAATTAAATCTGCTGGACCGGCGACTCCCGTATTGCTGCTCGGATTGAATGGCGCTCCACAAGCCGGGGAAAATTTTAAAGTGATGACATCGGAACACGATGCGCGCATTGCCGCAACCAAACGGGCACAGTTAGTTCGCGAAATGGGTTTGAGAACCCAAAAACACATCACGCTGGACGAAATCGGAAGACGTATTGCGATCGGCGATTTCAAGGAGTTGAATATCATTGTGAAAGGGGATGTGGACGGCTCTGTGGAAGCGTTATCCGATTCATTGTTGAAACTCTCCACCGAGCAGGTACAAGTGAATGTAATTCACAAATCCGTGGGGGCAGTGACCGAAAGCGATGTTTTGCTGGCCTCCGCTTCCAATGCCATCATCGTGGCCTTCCAAGTTCGACCCACACCCGGTTCTCGTAAATTGGCCGAACAAGAACAAATTGACATAAGGACATACTCCATCATCTACACGGCGATCAATGAAATTAAAGATGCGATTGCCGGAATGCATACACCTGAAGTCAAAGAGCGGATTCTTTGCAACCTTGAAATTCGCGAGGTATTCAAGATCACGAAAGTTGGAAATATCGCGGGTTGTATGCTCCTTGACGGAAAGATACAACGGAGTACGAAAATCCACCTTATCCGTGATGGCATCGTGATCCACACCGGAAAGTTGGGTTCACTGAAACGTTTCAAAGATGATGTGAAAGAGGTGTTTGCCGGTCAAGATTGCGGGTTAAACATTGAGAATTACAACGATATCAAAGTGGGTGACATCATTGAGGGCTTTGAAGAGTATGAAGAACGAAAGAGTTTTTAATTGATTGAAAGGTAATTGATTATGAGCGATAAATCATTGTTTGCCATTGGTATAACCCATGGCGATGTTAACGGAATTGGCTACGAAGTGATCTTCAAGGCTCTCAACGATAAAGGGATGTTGGAAATTTGCACTCCAGTTGTTTACGGTTTAGCGAAAGCGTCCACTTTCTATCGGAAAAATCTGAATTTGAACGAGTTTTCTTTCCAATTTATCAAATCCGTGGATCAAGTTTCTGCAAAGAAACCGAATTTGATCAACCTGGTAGAGGATGAAGTGAAGATCGAGTTTGGCTTGCCGACCCCGATCAGCGGGAAAATGGCGGAATTGTCTTTGAATATGGCGACTAAGGATTTGAAAGAGAATCGGATAGATGCCATTGTTACCGCCCCGATTGACAAGAGTAATATCCAATCCGATACCTTCAAATTTCAAGGTCATACTGAATATTTCATGCACCATTTCAAAACCCAAAATGCCATGATGATGATGGTATCGCCGTTGGTAAGATTGGGTTTTGTTACCAACCATTTGGCGATCAAGGATGTGTCGGGTAGTTTGACGAAGGAGTTGATTGTCAAGAAACTGCGTATTTTACAAAAATCGTTGATTCAGGATTTCGGTTGCACGAATCCCAAAATAGCGGTATTGTCGTTGAATCCACATGCTGGTGATAGTCAACTACTTGGTAAAGAAGAAGAAACCGTGATTAAACCGGCAGTATTGCAAGCCTATGATGAGGGGATCAACGCATTGGGTCCGTTCGCCTCCGACGGTCTTTTCGGGTCGGGGAACTATACGAAATTTGATGCGGTATTGGCCATGTACCACGATCAAGGAATGATCCCGTTCAAACTGCTATCTTTAGAGGAAGGCGTGAACTATACGGCGGGTTTGCCTTGTGTGCGCACCTCTCCCGCCCACGGTACGGCCTTCGACATTGCAGGGAAAAACAGCGCATCAGGACAATCCATGCGTAGTGCGATTTACTTGGCAATCGATATTTTACGAAACAGGAAGAGTTATGCGGAATATTCGAGAGAAAAGAAAAAATAAATGGAAATTGACGGAGTGGAGTATAGATTTATGTGATTGTTAGCCGCAACTGAGCCGCCTGTATTGTAAAAATTAAAGAAAAATAAGGGATAAAGAAAGAAAATAATGTAACTTTGCAATCGAATATTCAAAGATGAAAAAAAAGTTACTGATAGTATTGGCAATGAGCAGTTTGACTTGTTTTTCGCAAAACGGGACTTCAGATCCTTTTATGGACAATATCATAAAAGTTCCCAATATGCCGGAAGTAATAATGGATTACAGTAACGGCATATATATTCCCAACTCAAGCCATTACAACGGAAATGTGCCAAATTCTTCCACGATTCAGCAACAAAACGCCTACGTAATGCAACAGGTAGAGCGTGAATTTGCGCAACGTCAGCAGCAGGAAAGACAATTCATGGCGAGAGATCTTTTGACAAACGGTTTTCCGTCTTTTGCGGGTGAAGATTCTATCGGAACAAGCTATTTTCACAACGCATTTGCCGAAATCGACAGTATGCTGAATGGGACGAAAGAATTAAGCATAGCCCGTTCCATTTTTCTCGTTGAAAACGCTTATTATGAAAACGAGATGGATTATTCAGACTATCAGAGTTTTATAAAACGCAAAGTCGAATTTTGCAATCGTATTATCAAAGAATCCAAGCAAAACCCCAACGACAATCTGGCTAAAAACATGGCGATATTTCGTTTACTGACGGAAAAAGTGCCGTTTAAAAACCGCGGAAAAGAAAAAACGGAATACCATTTGCCGCTTCAATACGATTACCACGATTATCAATCCCAAGAATACTTTGACAGCCTTTTGTCACGAAATTAATGATTTCCAATATCGGGCAATGCTATTCCATGCCCCTGTATTACTTGATCTTAGCCGAAGCGATGGATTCCGAAGCCTATTGGTCGCTGTCGCCAAAACACGGACTTGTAAAAATCAAAGACGGGAAGGGGAATTGGTACAATATTGAACTCACCTGCCAAAGCATTTTAAGCGACGCCCACTATGCCAATAACAGCTATATCAAAGTTGAAGCGTTACAAAATAAAATTTATTTAGAGCCATTGGACAAGGCTCAAACCGTTGCATTTCAGCTGCTTGTACTAGCGAAAAACTATCGTGGAAAATATGGATTTGATGATTTTTACTTGAAATGTGTGAATTCTGTCCCGCAATATATCCCGAATAATGTGGACGCTTTAAAAATGCAAGCGGGCTATTATCAAAACGTGCTTATTCACGCTGCGGAATTAGTAGACAAACGAAATTTGCAAAGTTTTGGGGATATGCAACCTCTTGCCAATAAAATACTTGATCAATTGGAAGTCTATTACAA
>JAITVP010000012.1 GCA_031285725.1 Bacteroidales bacterium | reverse complement strand
TAAATTGTGAGCGAAAATCGTCATATATCGAGTCTTTTTGATGAAAAACCAACCGTTCTTCCATCTGGAAATTCTGATTCGGGATATATTCTACTTTTCTAATTTTGGCCGTTCCCTTCTTCATCTGCTCCACAATATCGTAATGGCTGTTTTTTAACAACAAAATGGCTGTTACGGCAAGAATGGGAAGGGAAATGCCCAATATCCAGAAAACTTTTTTTTTAAATTTGTTCATGAATTATTTGACCTTGGCTCTGCTCCAAAAACGGAGGAGTAGGATTTCAACTAAGAAGCAACCTAACGCTATAAAGATAAAATAGCGCCACAGTGGGGTTCCGTTTAGCAAAGCGGCCACTTGGTTGGACAAATTCGCCGTGCTGCCATCCATGATCTCACAATCTCCAAGATGGTTTTTCGCCATTTGGTAGAGTTCTTTGTCTGAATAGTAGGATAAATCAGATTCTTTTCGATGGCTGTTGAACGCCATCGAAGTGATCGCGTTTTCACCCTTCACCACATCGTAAAACCCGGCATTTTTGATCTGATCGTGGAAATAGAGCGCAGTTTCATTGCCCACGGAACGTTGTTCTGGAATAAACTCAAACTCATCTTGCCGCGATTTTATGGTGAATAGATCTTCCGAATGAAGAGCACTTTCAGAAATTGTAAAAACAGATTCCTCGCCGATAGTTGTATAGTAATTCCGTTGCATCATGCTGTTAATCCCGATGTTATGGAGCGGAATAAAGAATAACGCATGTTTGTGCGCCTGTCCAAATTCATCCGCCATCGCCACCGTGGAAAGATAAACTTTACCATTTCCCACATTGGTCACGTTCAACAAATCTTCACCATTTTCCAATTTTAAGATCGATTGCGAGGGGTTATTGCCTGACTTTTGCAACGCATAATGCTTCAAAATAATGGGCATATCTGTATTCGCTTCGTTTCGCATGAGAGCACCTTTGTAATACGTATTCTCAATATCAGGTAAAGTTGCTTTTAGTTCTTGTTCAATTAATTGTACGTAAGTCGATGTATTCAAGGAAGTTAAAAATACATTCCAGCTCTCTACATCCAAATTAGGATGTGGAAAGATCAACAATCCTCCACCATTATTAACGTATTTCGTCAACTCATCTTTCAATCCGGACGAAAGGTTTTTCAACTGATTCAAGATGATCAGTTGCGTATGGGCAAACAGAGCGTAGTTTACCTGATCTTCATAATTCTCCGTATAGCTAAAAATAGAATCTTTTCCATACAACGCTTGCAAATAGATGTTAAAATCACTCCTTTCTTCAATGTTGATCACGTTCGAAGAACTTTTCACTTGGTAAGCGAAATAGAGTTCGTCATCGAACGTAATGGGGGAATCATCTATTTGAATCACACCGCGTTGAATGACGTCCGCACTGATCGTGTAACTCATCCCAACATCCGCATAGCTATTCGGTTTCAAATCAACGGTAGCGATGGCGCGCTGCTGGTCGTTCACGAAAAGACGGACGGGCAGTTTATAGACTTCCGCATTTCCATAATTGGAAACCCGGGTAGTCAACTCTACCTGTTGACCCGGAAGGAAAACCGGTGTCGTAAACCAACAAGAGTCCACCGAAACGTTGTTTGATTGTTGTGACGGCATTTGAACTAAAAAATAACGTCTTGCCGTATCAACCGTAATATGTTCAAAATCAAATTGCTTTTTCTGAAAATCAGAAATCAAATACGTAATTCTCTCGTTATTTTTGGAATGTGAAGCGATATTATTTTCAAAAGCGAAAATATCCGCCAACAGTTGACTTTGTGTGGAAATCTCGATCTCGTCCAACAAAGATAGTGCCTCGTCTTTATTTAAAATGGAAGATTCTTTGCCAGAAAAATCATTGGTAATCAGTATAAATTCATCGGAAAAACCAAATGCTGAAACAATATTCCGAGCGGCGGAAACCGCATCATACAACACAGAACCATCCTTGGAATTGGCTTCCATGGAATAAGAGTTATCCACAAAAATCGAAATTAACTTACCATCGCTGGCAAATTGCTCATCTTTTGGAATATAAGGTTGCGCAAAAGCCAGTACGAGTGCGGTAATTCCCAAGATTCGCATACAAAGAACAATCAAATGTTGCAATTGCGACTCTTTTTTGGTCTTTTTAAGAATATGTTGCAGCAACTTGATATTCGAAAAATAGACCGTCTTGTAGCGTCTGAAATTGAACAGATGGATGAGAATCGGGATGGCTATGGCGAAAAGTCCGTATAAGAAATGCGGATTGGTAAACTGCATAAAATATTGGTTATGAAATATGTAACATAAAACCTTTCAAATAACTCCCTTCTGGATGAAAAATATTGATCGGGTGATCAACAGATTGTTGCAGCTGTTTAATCACCTTCATTTCTTTACCTTCCATAGCGGCAGCGGAAAAGAGTAGCGTTAGGAAATCATCCTTGGAAATAGCCTGAGAACAAGAGAAAGTAAACAACAATCCCCCTTTTCTGATTTTTTCCATTGCTTGCCGGTTAATATTCCGGTATCCTTTGATTCCTTGGTCTTTCACTTTGTGGTGTTTGGCAAATGCCGGTGGATCCAACACGACCAAATCGTAATAATCCGAAGGCATGTTATCCAAAAAATCAAACACATTTTCTGTAAAAACTTGATGTTTCCCTTTCGAATTGGGAACTAAATCCAAATTCATCACCGTATAATCAATCGCTTTCTTGGAAATATCCACAGAATGAACCTCTTCCGCACCATTAGCCAGCGCATAGACGGAAAAACCGCCTGTATAACAAAAGAGATTCAGCACTTTCTTTCCTTTCGCATACTCACCAACCAACTGACGGTTATCACGTTGATCAATAAAAAAACCGGTCTTTTGCCCTTTCAAAATGTCAATATAGAATGAATTTTCATTCTCTTTAGCCACTACCTCTTCAAAATTTCCAAAGAGTAATTCATCTTCCACATGAACGCCTTTTGCATCCGGCAATGTAGCTGCGCTTTTATTATAAACTGCTTTAATATTATCTTTAAGTAAATATTGTAAAATACTCACAATCATATTTTTCAAATAAAACATCCCTACTGAATGAAATTGGATTACCGCAACTCCGTCGAACCAATCGAT
>JAITVP010000194.1 GCA_031285725.1 Bacteroidales bacterium | reverse complement strand
CTTTCGCCTGCACGAGATAGAGTTGAGACATTGACAAATTGTTTGATGCCCAAATGATAAAGATTCTTCTTGTGAGCTTTTAGACAGAGACAAATGCCGGTGATTGAATTTAACCCTGTCATTTGCCCAAAAAGTAACTGCAAAAAATGATTCCAACTATTTAACTCGTGGGAACGATAGTCGCCAAAGTAACGTTTTACGCACTTGTTGAACTCATATTTGTTCACAAAATCCGTTAGTTGAGAAAATACAAACTTGCCTGTATTCATAATCTTGCGCAAAAAACGAAAAATTACAAGGTTTGTAAATCAAATCGAAAAATCAAAGAACGCTTATATCTATATAAATATCAATATGTTATATGTAAATGTTAAAAGTTAACGCAACGCCAGTAGTTGAATAACTTTAATTTAATTAATGCGGCAAAAATAAGAATAATTTTCACATGAGAAACAATTTCTTTATTTATCCAGGGCAAAATCATTAAAAAAGCACACTTTTTTATCAAAAATAATTTTACATTTTTTTCAATCCATGTTTTACATTGATGTTATTTGTATATTTAGCTCGTAATCAATATAGAAAACAAGGTGCATTGGGTTCTATCGGGATGCTTGGCTTGAAAGCAACGGAATTTAAACATGATCTATTTCTTCTCCTTTATGTTCTTCAATGCTATTTCGATCGCTTTTTCCAATACCTCGTCCCGTCCTTCGGCAATGCCCTGTGGAGTGGGATAAACATAGATGTCGGGAGCAATACCGGTGCCTTGGTAGGACATCGGGTTGTCGTCCAAACCCACTATTTGTCCTGATGTGTAGTAAAGGAAAAGACCATCGGCTATTTGAATGGCATTGGTATAGCCTGCCGCACCGGAAGTATTACTGCCAATAAAAGTGGCCCTGCCTGATTGTTTCAAATTGAGCAACGCTATTTCAGGTGCGCTTTGGGTATGCAATCCCACAAGCACATAAATTGGCACGTTTATGGCAACCTCCCTCTTTTCTTCCAATGACTGATCTGTTGTGTCTTTTTGAAATTTCGCCACTGGTGCAAAGCCAGTTTTCGTTATATAACGTTTGTTATTAACATCTATCCCACAGCGTTCGTTGAAAGCACGAATCAAAGAGATGGTTTCCTCCCCGCGCGCTCCCCGTACATCAAGTAATAGCGCATCATAGCGGTTTATTTGCATGATCAAAGAATCTAATGCCATGCCGCGAACTTCTTTCTGCTCAGGCGAAAATACAGGAAAGGAAAGCGCTTGCGGCGCATAAATTGCACAATCCACATAAAACAATCCCTTCTGTGCAAGTGTGTCAACTAAATCATCAGCCCCGGTTCTTCCCGTCCGTTGCATCTTAATGTTTTTAGGCAAACTTCTTTTCTTATCGACCTTATTTGTCTGGGTTGTGAACAAAAGAGTAATAGTTTCTGCCCCCCTTTGTACTGTCATTGTCAGTTCAGGTTGCCCCACCGAAGACAACATCTTCCATACCGAAGCTCCTTGCAAATTGCGACTGATATGCTGGTTTCGATATATTTGCAGTAAACTGTCAATATCAACGCCATCTATTTGCAATAAGATATCTCCCCTTTGCAGCATAACAGAATCTAAGACCTCTTTCACCACACACTGTGTTTCTGTTAATTCTATTGCTGATATGGGAACCCTAATCCTGGTATTCCTATCCACTTGTTTTGGCGTTTCCTCAAACCAAATGCGTGCGTGGGGATCATTTATCCACACCAAAAAATCTTGAAATGGAATACTCGTAAGATCATCGTATTCACCTTTCTCTATCTTGTTAATGCTATTGAGCAAAAGAGTATTGATTCTTTTTTCAAAATCTGCATCGCGATAAGGATAATCTTGATACAAGGCTGCCCAAATTTGCATGCACCAAGTAATTACGGCTTGGTCAAGCGGGAGGGTATCCTGTTCGATTTTTATTCCTTGTACAAATTGGTTCATTGCCAAGGTATCCGTCACAGGAAAAACAACTGTTTTATTTGCGTATAGTTGCAACGGTACGTATGCAAAATGTTGTGCCGGCAGCGAAACCGTATAAGGTATATCCAAAGGCTGAGGTGAATATAAAATCTGCTCTTGTATGGAAGGCAGTTTCAAACAATATTTTCCTTCAATAGCATGTATGCTGTCAGCGGCAGCCAAACCGTCAACATACAATTCTGTCCAAAAGCGAAGTCTGCCATTGGCATCATATTGTTCGAAATCTGCGTTAGGCACAAACACTGTTTCCCAAACCGTGTCATTACAAAATTCCATCTTTAAATCATCCACATATATAGTCCCTGTTTGTGGATATGTCATTTTAAATTGAAATTGGGAAACGAGAATACTATCAACAGGCTCAATCTCTATAAAATATTGTTCCCACTTATTGTCAAGTGCTTTAAATTCGAAATGTCTTTTCCTTAAAAATCGACTTTTAATTGAAGGAAGCGCAGTAAGATAAAATTCAGCAGAATCTGTCACATTTTCCGTCTTGGCCCATATCGAAAATCTCATTTTCCTATTATATTTTTCAATATTGGATGACAAATAAATACGAATGCTATATTCATTTGTTTTTTTGTAAATGTAATTGAGAGTAGAGTTTTTAAAAAAACTTGGCCTTTCCACATTCAGCCCGCCTTGATGTTGCCAAAATGCTCTTTCAGCATAATGCAAAGTATCTGTTGGCGTAATATGGGCAAGATCGAATTTTTTTTGACTTATTTGTACTCCGGGAGTGATAATATAAAAAAGGGCATCAATCCTCTTAATAAACTCTTCATCGTTTTTCGAAGTCTTAGCAATTTTATAACCTTGATACGCAAAGGCATCCCATGGAAAATCCTGCAAATTGGAATCAGGGTAGTAGTACTTTACCGTACTGTAGAGTTTGCAAAACGACAAAAGGTATAGCTCTTGATTTTTGGAAAGCGGCTGTGAAAAAGCAGTAGTAAAGAAAAAAAAAACTACAATGAAAGAATAAAGTAGTCTATCCCTATTTTTCATAATCAAAGTACAATGAAAAAGGCTGTCTATTTCTTGGGTAATCCTTATTATTTTAGTAATTTGTTGCTAGACAATTATGCGAATTTTCGTCCTTCCATTCTTCCCAGTCATCGGGAGTATAGTTATTATTTTCATCCGCAGGGGGATCTCCCCAATGCCAATCTATTATGTTTCCATCATCATCAACCTCGAAATAAGGATCCTCAAGTCCCTCTTCGCCTGCAAAATCAAACATATAATCAATGCAATCCCAAGCATTGCAGTCGTTTATGTTAAGTACTTTGTCCAGATAATCGTCACAACGATCATCACCAGGCGGATCACCGCCACCCACTATTTTCAATGTGATTTCCTTTTCTGCTTCCCTTAGCACCGAAACATAACTTTTTAAAACAAATGAACCTAAGGTCGATTTTGTAGTATTCATAATTTATGGAATTTAAAATATCGAATAACTTTATTTTAATTAATGCGGCAAAAATAAGAATAATTTTCACATGAGAAACAATTTCTTTATTTATCCAGGGCAAATTTTATCTTACCTTTTGTGGCATGAAAGAACACAGGATGAATCGCAAAAAGCACTATCCGGTAGAAGGGGCGAGAATTTTAATGATTTTGCCCTGGCATAGATGAAATTGATATGATTTTTTTGCTATTTTTGCACTCAATTATTAAAAATCAAGCAAGCATATGAAAAAATTGTTGTCTGTTTTATTCTTATCTTCATTTTTGTCGACTATTTCTTCCGTACAAGCGCAATATCAAAAAGATGCGATATTGTTGACCGTTGGTGAAGAATCCGTGACATTGGGTGAATTTCTCGATTCTTATCAGAAAAACAACAGTCTGAAAAACTCGACCACCGCTGATTTGGAGGAATATCTGGAACTTTATACCAATTTCTTGTTAAAAGTCAAGGAAGGACGAAATATGCTCATCGACACGGTGCGCGCTTTTGTCATGGAACTGGAGGCTTACAAAAATCAATCGGCGCAACAATACTTGGTTGACAAGGATGTGAGTGACAAATTGGTGAACGAAGCTATCGAGCGCACGAAATACAACATCCGTGCATCCCATATTTTAATTGAGTGTTCGTCGAATGCCACTCCCAAAGACACGTTGGCGGCCTATATAAAAGCCATTGACATTCGGAATCGGATCAAAAAAGGGGAATACACGTTTGCTGACGCGGCGGTGAAATTTTCCGAAGATAAGTCGGTGCGCGACATGGTCGATCCCGGCAGCGGGAAAAAACAGTACGGCAACAAGGGTGATTTGGGTTATTTTTCCTCGTTCAATTTAATCTATCCATTTGAAACGGGGGCATATAATACACCCGTTGGTGAGATTTCCATGCCGGTGCGCTCCCAATTCGGTTATCACCTGATCTATGTTGTGGATCGGATTCCGGGTGTGGCGCTGATCAACGTGGCGCAGATCTTCATTGCGGACGAGCTGGGCGTAGAAGGAAAAATGAGCCCCGCCACCGAGGAGAAACTGAAAATGATCGAAGCCAACTTGAAATTGGGTGTCTCATTTGAGCAATTGGTGCGGGAGTATTCCGAAGATGAGGCATCTAAAGAAAAAGACGGGGTATTGCAAGCGTTTGGACCAAGTCGTCGTAGCGGCGATTTCGTGAAAACCGCGCTGGATCTGAAACCCGGTGAAGTTTCCAAACCGACCGCTTCCTCGCTGGGCTGGCATGTCTTGAAAATGATCGAAATCCAACCGGTAGTACTGGATGATGAACGGGCTTATTTAGTGAAAACCCGCGTGGGACGCGATAGCCGTTCCCACTTGAGCAAAAGTTCCCTGGCTGACAAATTAAAAAAAGAATATGGCTATAAAGAGAGAGAAACTGAGAAGTTTTTACAATTTTTAGCCGATAATGTGCCGTCCACTTTCTTCCAAAGCGGTGGTGTGGATTTGAATGCCATTAACGGAATTGAAAAATTCGACATTCTCGCCACTTACTCAGATCAAAAAATCAAGGCTAAAGAGTATCTTGATTTCTTGAAAAGATTCCAAGGCACCGGTTTCACAGGAAATTCCATTGATTTTTTCAGGGAACGTTACACTGTTTTTTTCGAAAACGCCATCCTTGCTTATGAAAGAACACAGCTGGAACGGAAATATCCCGAATATAGAGCGTTGGTGAAAGAGTATCATGAAGGGATGATTTTGTATGAAATTAACTCTAAAATGGTTTGGAACAAAGCTATTCAAGATAGTGTGGGGATCATTAATTTTTATGAGAAAATTAAAACCAATTATCCTGTAAAAGACTCAAATCCAACGAAATACAAACCACTTGACGAAATACGGGCTATCGTGATCACCGAATACCAAGATCAATTGGACAAAGAGTGGGTATCTGAATTGAGAAAGAAATACAATGTGACTGTGAATCGAGGGGTTTTCAACTCGATTCTGAAAAAATAACGACCTTGAGAAAACTGTCGGCTTCCGTTTTATTCTCCCTGATATTACTTGTCGGATGTAAATCGTCCCAAGATCAAGCCGTTGCGGAAGTCCATAACACGAAACTATACCGTTCGGAGATTGAAGCCATGTTACCGGCAGGATTGAACCAAGCCGACAGCATTAAAATGGCAAATCGTCTCATCGAAGATTGGCTAAAAAAACAGTTGCTGCTGAACGAGGCAAACAAAAACCTTTCCGTAAAAGAGAAGAATTTCGAAAAAGAGTTGGATGCCTATAAAAAAGAACTTTTAGTGAACGCTTATTTTCAAAAATTAACACTTGACTCTGCCCAATTTTCTTACACGGATGAAGAACTGCAAGAAATTCTCCATCAATATGAAGAGGATTTTGATGGGGAAAAAGTCATCGTCAAGTTAAATTATGCCAAATTATCGCCGAAATCGAAGGTTTTGAAGCCGTTGCGCAACATTTTATTTGATGAAAGACGGCGAATGTTTGAGAAAGACCGCATTGAGGAACTTTGTGCGGACTCCATCGAATACTTCATTGAAGACCACACATGGCTTTACTTGGACGATATTAAGCAAGAACTACCCATTAATTTGGAAAAAGAAGATGAAATTACTGATCAAAATCGAAACATAGAGCGAAAATCTGGAGATTATCTTTACTTAATCGTACTATTGGATAAAAACTCCACACCAAATCCTATCGCCAATTCGGAAAATATAGAGGCTGCTAAAAAGATGGTCATCCAACAGAAAAAAACACGCTATATCGATCAATATATTGAAGCATTATATCAAAAAGCATTAAAAGATAATACCATCATCCGTTAACCCTTAACATCATGAATTACAAAAAACTATACAGATCATTAAACGACAAAAAGATAGCCGGCGTTTGCGGAGGCTTGGGCGAATATTTTAACATCGATCCGACACTTATCCGGGTTATTTTCTTGGCATTGTTTCTTGGAGCTGGCATCGGGTTGCTTCTCTATCTCATTTTATGGCTCGTTGTCCCGAACGAAAGCCAAAAATTCTTTGATAATCAGATTTTTTAACCATAAAGCATTTCATTATGGCAATCAAAAAATTATATCGTAGTCGGCGGAACAAAATGGTGGCCGGCGTAGCCGGTGGCATAGGCAAATACTTGGACGTGGATCCTGTCATCTTCCGCGTTTTGTTCATATTTTTAACTTTTGCGGGCGGTTCCGGAGCGATCCTCTATCTCATCCTGATGAGTATCATGCCGATAGATCCGCTCCCGTTGGAGGTTCCCGGGGGAAGAACCCACGAGTCCCACGACGA
>JAITVP010000180.1 GCA_031285725.1 Bacteroidales bacterium | reverse complement strand
GACTCAAACCTGTCAGCGAACGGAAAGTTTTTGGATTATTTTTATGCTCGGTATATTTCATGAGGCAAAGATACGCACATGCGCGTTATATAACAAATCTAATTTACGTAAACTCTAATCTAAATCATTATCATTGTGATTGGCTGAATCGTTTCATGCCTGATGAACTTAATAAATTGCAACAATTGCAAATCGCAGATAAGATAGGGCTAAATATACCTCATACTTTTTTAAAAACACACTTAAATAAGCAAGACTTCAGTTCTCATCTAATTACAAAGCCAATGTCAGATGGAATAGGTTTAAGTATAGGGAATGCTTATTATAAGACTTATACAAGCGAAGTAAGTCAAGATATATGCAATAAAAGTTTTTTAATAAGCCTATTTCAGCAAAAGATTGAAAAAGAAATAGAATTGCGTGTCTTTTTTCTTGAAAAAAAATGTCATACTATTGCCATATTATCCCAATCCGACCCTCAAACCGCTATTGATTATAGAAACTACAATCATTCTCATTTTAATAGATTAGAACACTATGCTTTACCAAGAGATGTATCACAAAAAATTGAGCTGTTTATGGAACACTTCAATTTACAGACAGGTTCTTTAGATTTCATTATAGACAAACAAGGAAAACATATTTTTCTGGAAGTGAATCCTTCTGGACAATATGGAATATTCAACGCTTGTAATATCTATCCAGATAAATTAATTGCAGAATACTTGCTAAAAAAACATTATGAACATCATTAATAACAATAAAAGAATCAAGAAGAACTTTCCTTGCTTTTATGAATATTTCACAGAACTACATCCACAAAAGACTTTACGTCTCTCTGTTGAGGTAGAAAAATATGGAACAAAATCATATAAATGCTCAAAATTCTATAAGAATATTTCCATATTTAGTCTATAACTACTTAGTATAAAGGATATATGGAAAATTTTTACACACATCCATCATGTTTTGGAATAACAGGTCATTCAAGAAGCATTATACAAGATTTGAATCGTTGCAAATATGTTTTTGCTCCAATTTGGTTAACCACAGCATTAGAAGAAAACGTTTATTTGACCATTGGAAAGCTGAGGAGTATTTTAAAGAAAAATGATGATGAATCTAATATTGAAGATTATTTAAGATTCTTAATTGAAAACGAAATTATATATCAAACAAATAAGATGCTTCATTTTCAAAAAATTCCTTTGAATTTTGAAACCCCATCAGTCATTACTAATTCAATATTGGTCTTTAAAGATGTTGATTTAAAGAAATTAAGTAATCTTGTCAATGAATTTGAAGACTTAGGATGTAAACATATTCAAATGTATATTCCAGTTATTGGGGATTTTACTATTTTGGGAAAAGTATTATCTTTATTCAAAAAATCAATTATCCAGCAGATAGAGTTAATATCAAATTATAATTCTGTTTTTAGTGATATGGACAAGATCGCAAAACTGTTTTCGAAGCATCCTCGTTTATTTAAACTTTATTTAGCAGATTCTTTAGAAGATAAAAAAGTTTACATGGATCTCTTTCAAATCAAAGATGTTGTTTTTTGTACTGAGAAATTTGATTTTATACAGTGTGGGGGTGCTCACCCCTTGCGTTTTCAAAATAACTTACCCTTTTTCACCGAATCCCAAGCGCACAACACCTGTTTAAACCGTAAACTTTGCATTGATGCCGAGGGCAATATAAAAAACTGCCCCGTCATGGAACGGAGTTTTGGCAATATCAAAGGCACGACCTTGCAAGAAGCCATTGAAAAGCCCGGCTTCAAAGAGCTGTGGTTTATCCATAAAGATCAAATCGATGTGTGCAAGGATTGCGAATTTCGCCACATGTGCACCGATTGCCGCTGTTTCATCAAAGATCCTGAAAATATCTATTCACAACCGGCAAAATGCACCTACAACCCTTATATTTGCAAATGGGAGGGACAAGACGGGTATATTCCGGTAGAAGAGTGCGGCAACTATGCCAGGGAAACAGGTTTTGTTCCTGATCACGAGAAGATCAAAGAGCTAAACAAACAAATTTGGGGAGATGATGATGAGTAGCAAATTTCCTTTCTTCCCCCAGCCCGACTTCATGGACTGCGGAGCCACTTGCTTTCGCATGCTTGTCAAATAGCATGGAAAAAAATCATTCATTGTAGACTTTACTGGATAAAACATAATTCTTTTATCTCCTACTTTTTCCCTATTTTTACATCCTCATTTTAAACATTAAAATTTAGGGACATGAAAAACAAATCTCACCTCATTCTGTTGCTTCTTGCAGGATTCTTACTTTCCTGTTGCACAATTACTTTCGTATTGTTAAACGGGGACAGGAACATTACGGAGAAGGTTATTCCCATTGCGAATTTCAACCGGATATCCTGCTTGTTTCCCCTGACCGTGCAATATAGCCAGGCGGATACAACCGTCGCAGCCGCTGCGATGCTAAAAACCGATGCCAATCTCGCTGAATACATTGATATCCGGGTGGAGAACGGGACATTAATGATCAGTCAAAAACAGGACAAAGAGTACCGGAATTACAACTTGCGTCCCAGTGTTTGCGAACTGATCATCAATTCTTCGGTGCTGACCGGGATCTCGGTGGCGGGCAATGGGGAGGTCAACATCGTCACGCCGTTCAACAGCCGCTCCGTCCAAGCCACCATCGCAGGATCGGGACGGATCAACTTTTTGTATGATGTTACCACCGACCGATTTATCAATAACATCAGCGGATCGGGAAAAATGTCCACCTACAAGCTGCAGGCGGCAAGGGTAAATATCAGTATCAGGGGCTCCGGCGAGGCATTCATGGATGAAGTTTACTCTGACAATTTCAGCGCCACGGTGAGCGGATCGGGCAACATCGAAAGCAACACCCTCCATGCACACCAAATTTCCAACGTGTTGAGCGGCAGTGGCACGATCCTGAACGGAAAAGTGAAATGCGAGATATTCCGCGCCTCCATCAACGGCAGCGGCACAATCCTGGCAGAGGGTGTAGCGAAAGAGTCCAATTTCGCATTGGTCGGTTCCGGCAAAATAGACTGTTCCAATCTCACGGCCAATACCGTGAACAACGCCATTACCGGGAGCGGCCAGGTCTATATCACCGCCATCGAAAAGATCGACTCCAGCATCATGGGCAGTGGCCAACTCTTCTTTGGCGGCGAACCTCGCCGGGTGAATAATACCGTGCAGGGGAGCGGCGGAACAAAGCCAATCAAATCATCAAATCATTGAATCTTTGAACTATAAACATACCACTTTATGACATTAATCAAATCAATCTCCGGAATTCGGGGGACTATCGGAGGGAAATCCGGGGAGAATCTTACTCCTGTTGACATTGTTAAATTCACGTCTGCTTTTGTCGCTTTTTTGCGGGAAAACACGGATAAAGAAGATCTCACGTTCGTGGTGGGTCGCGATGCCCGGTTGTCGGGCACGATGCTTAACAATTTGGTGTGCGGCACATTGCAGAGCATGGGCGTGAACGTGATCGATACGGGACTGTCCACGACACCAACCGTGGAGATGGCGGTGATTCAGCACCAGGCCGATGGCGGCATCGTTATCACCGCCAGTCATAATCCAATCCAATGGAATGCGCTAAAACTGCTGAACGCAAAGGGCGAATTCATCTCCGACCACGATGCGGAGCGATTGCTCAAACTGTCGGAAAACAAAAAGATACAGTTTGCCGAAGTTCGCCAACTGGGTCAATATAAACAAGTCAACGATACAATCGATAAACATATCGATGACATCTTAGCGTTGGATTTGGTGGATGTGGATGCTGTCCGCAACGCCAATTTTTCCATTATCGCAGATTGCGTCAACTCCACCGGCGGGATCGCCATACCCAAACTTCTTGAAAAATTGGGTGTTACGAAGATGAAAATGGTGAACGGCGATGTGTCGGGTGTTTTCGCCCACAATCCTGAACCTCTGCCCGATCATCTGTACGAGATTTCGGAAGAGATCAGAAAAGATAACTATCAGCTTGGCTTCGTGGTGGATCCCGATGTAGACCGCTTGGCCTTGGTGATGGAAAACGGCGAGATGTTCGGAGAAGAATACACGTTAGTAGCGGTGGCCGACTACGTGTTGCAACACAAAAAAGGACCGGCAGTCTCCAATCTCAGCTCCAGCTGCGCATTGGACGATCTTTGTAAACGCCACGGAGTGGCTTGTTACAAATCAGCTGTGGGCGAAGTGAATGTGGTGAAGAAGATGAAAGAGACCGGAGCTGTGATCGGTGGTGAGGGCAATGGCGGCATCATCTATCCCGAACTGCACTACGGCCGCGACGCACTCGTGGGCATAGCCTTGTTACTCACGTATATGGCGAAATCAGGAAAAGACTGCTTTGAATTGCGCCGTCATTACAGCAACTACTACATCTCCAAAAATAAAATAGACCTCACCGCAGACATGGATATTCCGGGCATCCTCCGCTTTATCGCCCTCAAATATGCCGACCACGAAGTTACCACAATCGACGGCGTGAAGATCGACTTCGACGATTACTGGGTACACCTGCGCTCGTCCAACACCGAACCGATCATCCGCATCTACGCCGAAGCGCAAAACGAGAGCACCGCCGAGAACATTGTCAATAAAATTAAGATGGATATCCGGGAGTTTATTCATTCTCGGGAATAGGGGGAGAAACTTATCAACTAAAAACAAACAAAACTACAAATCATGAAATACACCCCGTTACACTCCGATTTTTACAAGATAAACCGTCGCAATGTGGTTTCTGAAATGAGAGAGCAGAGCGTTGCCATTTTGGTTTCCAACGATGAATTTCCCCGTTGTGGCGACACGATGCATCCGTTTCGGCAGAACTCGGAATTGCTCTACCTGTGCGGCATCGACCAGGAGGAGACAACGTTGATGCTGGCCCCGTGGCATCCGAATCCCGATTACCGGGAAGTGCTGTTCATCAAAAACCCATCGCCCGAGATGGTGGTCTGGTACGGACACCGACTCAGCAAGGAGGAAGCATCGGCGATTTCAGGTATCAGAACCATCTTGTTCACTGATAGTTTCAATACCATTTCACACGACATCATAGTCAATAGCCAATCGGTGTATTTGCACCTGCCTGAGAACCCGCGATTGAAAATAGACTTGCCGACACAGGAGATCTGTTTCGCCAAAAAACTTAAAAAGGAATACCCTTTGCATACTTACGAACGGTTGGCGCCGATCCTCTACCCATTGCGTAACGTGAAACATCCCGAGGAACTGAGGATGTTGAAACGGGCTTGCGAGATCACGGGCGCAGCGTTCCTCCGGGCATCCCAAGCGGTGAAACCGGGGAAATACGAGTACGAGATCGAGGCGGAACTGACTTACGAGATGTTGCGGCAAGGCGCTTCTGGACACTCGTTCGCCCCCATCGTCGCCAGCGGCAAAGACACCTGCATTTTACATTATATCAAAAACGACAAAAGGATGGAAGACGGCGATCTGCTGTTGTTGGATTTTGGAGCGGAATACGGTAACTACGCCGGGGATTGCAGCCGCACTATCCCGGTAAACGGCAAATTTTCCCCACGGCAAAAGGCGATCTACAACGCCGTGCTCGCCATCTACAAAGAGACGATCCCGCTCTTCAAACCGGGCATGACCATACACAAGATCAACGATTTCGTTTTCCGAAGGATGGAAGAGGAGATGATCAAACTGGGATTGTTTACAGCAGAGGAGGTTAAGAATCAGAATCCCGCAGCGCCGTTGTTCAAGAAATATTACATGCACAACACCAGCCATTTCATCGGCATGGACGTGCACGATGTGGGCCAGCGGGATTGGATTTTCCAACCAGGCCAAGTGCTCAGTTGCGAACCGGGTATCTACATCGCCGAAGAGGGCATCGGTGTCAGAATCGAAACCAACGTGGTGGTCGGTGAAACCCCAATCGACTTGATGGAAGGATTAGCGGTAGAAATAAAAGAAATTGAGAAATTAATTTCGAATAATTAATCGTTTATAATTGTTGTTAATGGAATAGTGTTTTCATGGAAAAAAATCACAAAAATAAATCAAGGTAAACCTCGTTTCATTTGCCTATGAACGATCATT
This sequence comes from Bacteroidales bacterium, assembly GCA_031285725.1. Classification (GTDB taxonomy): domain Bacteria; phylum Bacteroidota; class Bacteroidia; order Bacteroidales; family WCHB1-69; genus JAGVVH01. The sequence continues at coordinate 5,592 of JAITVP010000180.1, read as the reverse complement.
AAAGAAAATGTTTTTTGAACCCTATTATTTACCAATAACAACTCCATTATGAAAAGAACGGCTCTTTTTAATATGAAAAAAATTGCCCTATTTCTCGTCCTGTTTTCGTTCTGTGCCATCGGGTCAGCGCAAACGGAAAACAATCCGGTCAAACCTTTCCGCTCCCATGAAATAAGTTTCAATATTGGGGATCCTGCTTTTATCAAAATCTTTACTGATTACTATTATAATAACTATTACTACAATTATGGGTCATGGATGCGGGACGACACTTACACAGGATTGTACATCACCACGCCGACTCTCACATTCACCTATTTGTATCGCCCGCTGAAATGGTTGTGGCTGGGGGGATGCTTTGCCTACACAGGAGAATATCGCATCGAATATGACAAATTTTCCGAAGAAAAAATAGGAAGTAACAACGCTTCCCTGCTTTCGTTAGCTCCTTACATCCGGTTCTCTTATCTAAACAAGGAGAAGGTTAATTTGTACAGCGGCTTCGGTTTAGCCATGACCTACGAGATTAAAAGCAGCACGGTAGGACGATCCCGACATTGGCTCTCCACTGAGTTCACTGGACAAATGACATTCTTCGGTGTATCATTCGGAAAAACCGTAGTTGGATTCGCAGAAGTGGGCTTTGGATACAAGGGCATTATCAATATGGGCATCGGGTATCGTTTTGATTCTAAAAAGAAATAATCATGAAAGCCATAAAATACATCATTGCACTAGTAATTGTCTCTCTTATTTTCGGGTGCATTCGCCAAGGAAATCCGGATGAGAAAACAAGAAAAATAAACGAAGCCTATTACGGCTGGGATGAGGTGATGAGTCGGTTTTTAACAGATTACGCCAATGTCGCTTTCCATTTCAACCATTGGCTTACAGTCTCCGAACATGAAAAAGACAGCCTGGAAGACCGCTATTTTTCCAATTATAAAATCAGGCAAGAGAGTGAAAAGTCTTGGCTGTTGTTAAATATGGGCACGCAAGTTTACCGCATCGAAATAGAAGAAGGCGATAATCTGAACGATGTCGGCACCGCATGGCGTGTTACGGTGAATAATAACTTGGCCGAAACAGTTCGGGAATTTTATCAAAGCTATGATTTCAGTTACTACGTCCCATATGATCCGCTATTCTTCTCGCTCACAGAAACCTCATTCTCTATCACACACAATACCTTAGGCAATTGGATAATACGCTCTTCAACAGGGAACGGTTCATCCTTGAATTTAATGTTAAAAAACTACGGCAGCAACAGATGCACCGACATTTTTGAAGATGAACTGCACATTCAAGGCGGCGGAAATCTGAAATTCAGTTCAAGTCATTTGGAGACAGAAGAAGTTGTGACACTTGCTTTTAACATTGAAACAGCCTTGTTGCCGAAACAATATGTTAGACTCAATTCACAAAACCGGTTGAATTGGGCGGGTGGCAAGTTCAATTTGGCGGCCTCGTCGGCGAATGCAAATTGGATGGCCGTCCTTAGGATGAGAGATAGTAACGATGACGAATACTTCCTTGAAATTCACTACAAAGACATCGTGGAAGTGTGGAACTATCCCACAGCGTATGCGCCAATGCCTGAATAATTTATTGAAATGATCACATCAGAAAACACTTTTTATAAATTTCACGGAGCCGGCAACGATTTCATCCTCTTTGACAATAGAGCCGGACTCTCGTTTTCGGAGACGCAAATCCGACATTGGTGCGAACGGCACATGGGCGTGGGTGCTGACGGGTTCATCTTGTTGGAAAACGACCTTGGCGGCGCAGATTTCAAGATGCGCTACCACAATGCTGACGGTGCCGAGGCTTCCCTGTGCGGCAATGGCAGCCGCTGTGCCGTAGCATTCGCCCACTATCTGGGTATCATCGACAAACAGTGCGTTTTCAACGCTTTCGACGGGTTGCACCGGGCAAAAGTGCTGAAGTTTACCGATCACCGCTGGGTCATCTCTCTGGAGATGAACAGCCATGTGAGGATACAACGATACAAGGACGGTTATTTCACCAACACTGGCTCTCCCCATTTTGTCCGTTTTGTAAATGATGTCAACAGCATCGACATCATCAAAGAGGGCAGGAAATTGCGCTACGATCCACAGTTTCCTGAAGGGTGCAATGCCAATTTCGTAATAATTGAAGATAACCGCCTGACTGTGAGAACCTACGAGCGGGGTGTGGAAGACGAGACCCTGTCGTGTGGCACCGGTGTCACGGCCGCCGCCCTTGCCTTTGCCCTGCAAAACGACCTCTCCGACGGCAACCATACCATCCTCATCAACACTAAAGGCGGATTCATGCAAGTAAGCTACACCAAACAAGGTGAACAATTCTGTAGCCTTTATTTGGAAGGGCCAGCAGTGCTTGTTTTTAAGTTAGGGATATTTTTTTAAATTGCGTTCAAATTGAAAGGTCACAATAAAAACTTACTGCGCCCTTTCAATTTGATTTGGTCCATTCACCATTTGGTCTATTCCACTGCCGATCCCAGCACCGCTTTTAACTGATCGACCATAGTTTTACTGCTTTGGTCGGCGGGATCTAATTCTATTGCTTTTTTCGCCCATTTGTAAGCTTCTAGTTGCACTTTCTTCTGTTCTGCTTGCAGGGTGGGTAATTTGCTTGTGCTGCCCGTTGCCAATGCCGCCGTCATTTGGTCTTGGAATTGAATCGCATAGAAGAAATAGCTGTATGCCAAGCCTTTCACGATATCCTTATTATTGTCGTATTTCTCATTGGCTTTTAACAACATATCCAAGGCTTGGTTAAACAATCCCGCATTGGTGAGTGTCTGGGAAACGTTAGCCACGTTTTGTGGGGTTTCGCCATATTTTTCCAAGAAGCCTGTCACGGATTTGTTGATATGTGTCGTGTCATGGGTTAGCACATAATGGTTGATCTCTTTCAGCGAAAGATCGTACTTTAAACTGTCAGCTTTGATATTCCGCAGCCCGTCGGTGACATATTTGAAAGCGGAAACGGTATCTCCGGTTTTCAATGTCGCATCGTAAAGAATCTCGTACACGATGGAATTAGTGGTCTTTGCCGCAACCGCAAGTTTCAAATTTTCAATAAATTCCGTTTCATTTCCATTCTGTCTTTTGACCAAAGCCAATACGTAGTATATATCGGCCATTCTTGCTGTAGCACTACTCGCCTTATAACTTCGGAGCGCTGCATTCAGATATTTTTCCGCTTCCGGATATTTTTTGTCATTGAAAAATTGGTATCCGGCATTCATCAACTCGCCTGCGCACTCGGCTTGTCCCTTCTTAGCGTCAAACCCGTTCAATGGTTGGGCATCCGGATTGATTTGCATGGATTGATAAAATGATTCGTTCGCAATAAAAATAGCATTGGGATCCTTGACCACATAAGAGGGATCTTTCCCCAAATCACTGGTTTCCTGAACATGCCGGCGAAGATAAACATTGCCTCTCATCAGCAACACATCCGCATCTTCCGGATATTGCGCATAACACTTGTCAATTTGTAATTTAGCCTTGCCAATTTGACCATTCTGCACGGTGAACCAAACGTCTTTCACACAAGATGGTTGCGCCAACAGCGCAGTCATCGACATAAGCCCGATAAGGGATACTAAAAATAATTTTTTCATACTTCTTGATTTTCTTAGTTACTATTGTTTTTACTTCTCCAATTGTTCAATCTTTTGGTTTATCTCTTCAAATTTGGGCGATTTATTTTTAAAATAGATCTCCCGCAACTGCCGTAAGATGGCCAAGTCGTCGGGAGTGAAACGCAACGTGTTTTCAAAAAGTGTTTGCGCCTCGTTCAAATAGGTGCTGGCTTGGGAAAACAATTTATCGCTCTCTGCCCTGTCGTTCAAAATGAGATTATTAGCCTTGTTATTCAGTTGATCATAAATCTTCAACTTGCAATAGCCTAAATTATACATGACCACGAAATTATCGGAATTCATGCGATTGGCTTTGGTCAACAGCTCCTCGGCTTTGCTGAAATCCTCCTTTTTTATGTAAATATTGGCAATATTCACCAAAGCATCGGCATTAGCGTAGACTGACACCGGAAGTGTTTTCAACAACTGGTCAGCCTTCTCCTGATCTGTTTCCCAATAGTAATCAATCTCGGCCACGTAAATATTGGGATTGTCGGGCATCTTCGCTTTCGCCGCTATCAATACTTGCCCAATCTTCGCCGTCTGTCCGCTCTCTTTCAGTAACTCGATCAGCCGCACGTAAACACTCGGGTTTTCCGATTGATCCGCAACGGCTTTCTCGTAATTTTTAATCGCATCCTCCTTACTGCCCAGCATTTCCAGTGAATAAGCGTAATAATAATAAATCTCGCCTTTGAAAGGGTGTTTCGGCGGCACCAATTCGTAACCATAAACCGCCTTTTCCAACGTGTTGCGCGCTTTCTCCATATCGCCACCGATCAGATATTCAACGCCTTCCACCAACAACAACGGATAGAGGTTCGCAATGCCTTCCGCAGGAGAAAGCATATCGAACGCTTCCACAGTACTCTTCATATCTTGTGCCTTCCGAAACGCATCGAACGCCTCCGTGGGAGCAGCTGGATATTGAATCACGTAGGTATCGTTCTGCTGTTTTTCAGCATACTCCTTCGTTGCCAAGTAATAATAGATATTGCCCTTGTACAACCACGTCGACGCCTTTTCTGCATACTTCGGATCTTGGAAACACTGGTCGATCACCTCCTTGGCTTCCTCCAATTTCTTTTCATAGTAAAGATTGTAGGCTTTGTTGGGATTGGCCTTCTGGGCGAAAACCCAGCCAACCAACAGCGAACACGCTAAGAATAATAGTAAACGTTTCATAAAGTTTGGATGTTAAGCTGCCTGGTTGTTAAGTTATTAAATCATTGAGTCTCTAAATTATTGAATTACTAAGTCATTATTCTCCTCCCCCATCTCCATCACTTCGTTATCCACTTCTTCTTCCTCATCTCTTGGCACTTGCGTAACAGCAGCGATGACATCGCTCTCTTTGAGATTGATCAGACGCACCCCTTGCGTGGCGCGACCCATTACCCGAAGTTGATCCACGTGCAAGCGAATGGCGATACCCGAGCGGTTAATAATCATAAGATCATCTTCGTCGGTCACATTCTTGATGGCGATCAGTCCGCCGGTCTTATCGGTGATATTGATGGTCTTCACCCCTTTTCCTCCGCGATTAGTAACACGGTAATCGTCAATGGATGAGCGTTTTCCGTAGCCGTTTTCGGAAACGACCAAAATGTCGTACTCCGGACCATCCACGCAGATCATACCCACTACGAAGTCATTGTCGTTAGCCAGCGTGATGCCGCGCACTCCGGATGCTTGACGCCCCATCGGGCGCACTGTACGTTCGTTAAATCGTACTGCCTTACCGGAATTGAGCGCCATCATGATCTCGCTTTCACCGTTCGTCAACCGCGCCTCCAGCAGCTGGTCATTTTCCCGAATCGTGATTGCATTGATGCCGTTCACTCTTGGCCGGGAGTAAGCCTCCACTGAAGTTTTCTTAATAATCCCTTTTTTCGAGCAAAGGATGATGAAATTGTTGTTAATATACTCCG
>JAITVP010000177.1 GCA_031285725.1 Bacteroidales bacterium | reverse complement strand
ATCAATTTATCAATAATATCGCCATCCACACGGGTAAAACGACTCTTTTCGAATTTGTTTTCCAACAAGTTAATGAAATGCACATCCAAAACCCCATCCATCAACAGCACATCGTAGCCGCGTTCTTTCGCTTGGCTGATGTAGAGCGATTGCGCATGAATATCTGTCGCATAAAGATAGATTAAATTCCCATGTTTATCTGCTTGCATTTTCTCGATTTTAGCCCGATATTCATCAAAAGTGAAATATTTTCCTTCGGTATTCTTTAACAAGAAGAATGTTTTCGCCCGATCGTAGAATTTCTCATCGGTCAAACAACCGTATTGGATAAACACTTTCAAATCATCCCATTTCGATTCAAAATCATCCCGGCTATTTTTGAACAATTCCTCCAATTTATCAGCCACTTTTTTAGCAATATGGGTTGAAATTTTCTTAACGTTTCCATCCGATTGCAGATAAGAACGGGAAACATTCAACGGAATATCCGGAGAATCGATTACGCCATGCAACAACATCATAAATTCGGGGATCACTCCTTCCAGTTGATCCGTGATAAACACCTGGTTAGAATATAGTTGCACTTTGTTTTTCTGTATTTCCACCTGGTTAGCCACCTTCGGGAAATAGAGAATCCCGGTCAAGTTGAACGGATAGTCTACATTTAGGTGAATATTAAAAATCGGTGATTCAAAGGTCATAGGATACAATTCCCTGTAAAAATCATTGTAATCCTTCTCATTCAGATTAGCCGGAGACTGTTTCCATAACGGATTGGCATTATTTATGATACGTGGTTTTTCCACTTCTACTTCTTTCTCCTCACCCTCTTTTTTCTCATAACACTTTTCAAATCCGAAGTGAATGGGAACCGGAAGGAATCGGCAATATTTTCTAAGTAATGTGAGAATGCGGGCATCCTCCAAAAACTCCTCGGCATCGTCCGCAATGTGAAGGATAATTTCCGTACCCCGCTCTTTCTTCTTCACCTCTTTCATCGTGAAGGAAGGAGAACCATCGCAGCTCCACTGCACGGCAGGCGCATCCTTCAAATATGACTTCGTGATGATGTCCACCGAAGAGGAAACCATAAACGAAGAGTAGAACCCTAAACCGAAATGGCCGATAATATTTGCTGAATCAGTGCCTTTGTATTTCTCCAAAAACTCCTCGGCACTGGAAAAGGCGATCTGGTTGATGTATTTTTCCACCTCTTCCGCACTCATTCCGATCCCGTGATCGGTAATGTGAAGTGTTTTCTTCGCTTTGTTGATCTTCACCTCGATCGTCAAATCACCCAGTTCCACGTCCGCTTTCCCAAGACTTACGAGTGTTTTGATCTTTTGCGTCGCATCTACGGCGTTCGAGATCAACTCGCGCAAAAATATTTCATGATCTGAGTATAAAAATTTCTTGATAATCGGAAAGATATTTTCCGTTTGCACATTGATTGAACCTGTTTTCATATTAGTATAATTTTAATGTTTTCAAAAAATCGTCTAATTTGTCCACCATAATATCTTTTGCCAAAATCCGTTTTTCCGCATTAAGTACATATATAAAAGGTATTACATTGGTGTCGTATAATTTCTTGTTTTCAATATCCAATTGATAATCGTAACCTTGCAAAAATTTGGCGTTGGCGGATTTGGCAAGATAATTACGCCAGAGTTGCTCGTTTTGTTCAAAATAAACGGTTAAAACCGTTACTTTTCCGTCCGCAATAGCTTTGTTCAGCACGGGGAGTTTGTCCATACGTTCTCTAATTTCGGCGCAAGTGGGACAGTCGGGATTTTGCAGGTAAAGGATCAAATATTCCGACGTGATGGCATGCAATGATGTGCTATCGCCGGTGGATAGCAAAATGGGAAAATCGGGAGCAAGATCGCCGGGGTTATTTTTATCCAGCCGCACAATCTCACGCTCGCACTGTTCCCGTTTTGCTTCTGGCAAACCGGGCATAGTCAACATATTCCGTAACATGAGCAAGTAGATATCTTGCGACCAGTATGGTGAGTTTTGATTGCCAAATGCCTTCTCCATATAATCATAAAAAGCGTAATAGGGTTCAGGATAACGTTTTAGAGAATCCATCATTGCTTCCAAATAGACCATTGCTTTCAACGGGGCTACGGTGCCCATCAGGTAAGCAAAATCTTTAAACTTATTGATAGCCACAGGGGTTTTCAAAATCCGGGCATCTTCCCACGGAAAATAATCGAAGTGGTGTTCCAAAAGATAGTTTTCAAACAAGCCACGGTCTTTCAAAATCTCCTCCGACGGTTTGGAAAACTCAATCGAGCCTTTAATAATGGAAGAGAGCAAAGACCCTTTAGCTTCTTCCGCTTTGGTTAACTGATAGTTACGTTTTTCCATTTCCAATTTCGCCGCTTGTTCAGCCAGCCATTTCACCTGGGTTTCCATCACCGCATACTCTTCACCGCTTTGCATAATCGCTGTGTATTGCACATTCAGCGTCTGTTTTTGATTCTCGAAATCCGCCATCTGTTTCAGATATTCCTTATTGGCACTATTTTCAGGGCTTCCCACGTAACTTGCTTCCCCATTTTCATACTGAATGGTGAATTTTTGTGATTTTTGATCGGAAATAACAAAAAAAGCGATGGAATTGGAGTCCGATGAGATGATGTACATTCCCGGGATCAAATCCTTGGTAGACTTAAGTACCACCTTTTCCGCAAAAACCAGAGACAATGTTTTTTCCCACCGGTAATTGTCCGTATACGAATAAAGAAAAAGGGAGTCCGACTTTATCCCCTTGACGGTCACAGTGATCTCCAAGGCGGAAGCGGTTTGAAAAGCGAAAAGGCTTAGTAGTAAAAAAAATGTTTTTTTCATATTATCAAGATTCATTTGCATTATCTTTATGGATATAAGGTAGCGTCAAACATCACGGCAAAGATACAAACAAAGATGACCACAGATAAATTAAAAAACCCGTGGTCATCTGCTTTTGAACGACGCTCTTCACTTACATAACTGCTTTGCAGACAGGTAATGTTTCTTAGAAACTTCCATAATACGGCTTATCTGCAATTGCGCCATCCGGATAAATGACAAATTCCCTATCCATTTCCCCTTTTTCCACATCAAATTCATAATAAGAAATCACATCCGGCACGGTGGGGTCTTTCCTTATTTGGATATAGTCAATATCATCGATCCTCCAATGAGCGTAATCACTGTTCGTAAAAGCATCTTTAATGTTTTGGGGAAGTTTACTGAAAGGCATTTCAGTCTTAACACATAGCCAATTTCCATTGTTATCAAACCAAATTTTGATCTCCATGCCATTATCGTAGAATTCGGCTGTAAGATAACCATCGTCATAATCCCATTCCACCCGTTTTGCATGGGGATAGATTTCTTCTAAACCATTTTGGTAAATTGGATCCACCTTGTTATATTTTTCGCATCCGGTTATCATAAAAAACGCTGTTACAAGCGCCAAAATCACTGTTCTTCGCATAACTATATTTCTCTTAATTAATTACTACATTTATTTCAATTTTAGTCCTCAATATCAATCAGCTGGTAATTTGAATCAAATTCCAAATTGATGCCATTGGAAAGATCTATATCGTAACCATTCCTATCTTCCTTTTCTATTTTGAGGATCTTGGCGTTAGGGAAATTTTGCTTAGCATGATTCCGGATCTGAACAGGAATAAGTTTCTCGGGGCATTGGCTACGTTTGCAATCAATTTCTTTCCAATTTCCTTTTCTGTCGAACTCGATCTTATTACCGTCGGTAAAAATCACTTCGTATGATGTATCCAGAATATCGGTGTCCATCTTTATCAAAGCGATTGATTCTCCTGAAAAATAATCTTTGATCAATTGTTGCGATTGTGCGGGCAGTTGTTCAAATGATATGGGTTTGTCACCCAAAGTGTTTACCGACAATAGCATGGTTTGTAAACAGGCAAAAACGAATACGGTCATTTTCATATCTTTTTGTTTTTTGTTATAATTATGGCGCAAAAGTATAGCCCGATTCTGAAAAATCTATGAAATAACCATAGTCCGATTGTTTTTTTTGCTTGAAATTTCAAAACAGTGGAAATTGTCGGTAAAACAATAATGAATATCCAAGTTTTCCAGATTGCAAATTGACTTAACCAACGCCAATCCCAATCCTATGGAGCCTTCTATTTTGTGTCCCTGGTAAAAGCGTTCAAAGATAAGTTTGGGATTAAGTGCAAATTCTTGGCCTGTGTTTCTGAAAATCAATCTGGAAGGAGTAATTTGAATGAATAATTGTCCGCTTTCTATATTGTGGAGATAACTGTTTTTGATAAGATTATTAATAAGGATTGAAGCTAAAATTTCATTCATCCTGATTTTGAATATTCCTGTTTCTTCTACATTAACAATGATACCCAAATGAAAATAGGCCTCTTTATAATCCTGAATAAACTGATGAATGATTTCATTTAATTTGATATCGCTTTTTTCCAAGAATTGTTTATTGTCAATTTTAGAAAGGAGAAGCAATGTTTTATTCAACTTTGTAATATATTCCAGTGATTGATAAGTTTTGGCCAATTCTTGCAATTGATCTTCGGTCAGGGTTTCATCTTCCATCAGATTTTCCAAACGATTGCGGCACACGGCCAAAGGCGTTTGGATTTCGTGGGAAGCATTTCCTATAAACTGTTTTTGTTCCTCAAAAACCTCTTCGGCACGTCTCATGTTATGAATGGCGGCTTCATTGAGTTTTTTAAATTCAATTATATCCGTATTATTTTGTAAATCAACATTGTTTCCACCAATTTTATAATCTTCCATCCATGCGAGAAGCTTACGCAGCGGTCGAGTGCTTCGGTGGTAAACCCCAATGTTTACAATGATAATTACAAGTAAAAGAGTTAAATACAAAAAAATAATCCAGAAAAGGATCATCTCTTTCAAATCTTTTTTTTCGATGGTCGGAGTTGCAACCACGAGTTCGTAATACTTTCCGTTTTCATCTTTATATATTGTGGTCAATATCCTTGCCGGTTCGGTCTCCCGCTTGAGCGGAATATAAATCATAGAGTCAACATAATTGATATGGGGGTTGCTTTGAGCATATTGGTTTGTTACTTCGGATAAATAATATTGATTGTTGGAATTGCTGCTTTTCGAAGGTATTTCCTCTCCGGCAAGGAAATGCATCATGATTTGTTCGGAATAATCTTCCAGCGAATCGTCTATTTCATCATTCACCTGATCAATCATGGCTACGTAAAAGAATGCAGCCCATATGGTCAAAATAATGCCAAGGATGATAGAAAGACGAATAATAATATGATAAATCAGCTTCATGTTATTATTCAATTATCATTTTATAGCCAAGTCCATAAACCGCTTTTATCTCTATTTCTGCACCGGCTTCTTTTAGTTTTTTCCTTAAATTCTTAATTTGCGCATAGATAAAATCAAAATTATAGAGTTGATCAATATGATCGCCCCAAATCGATTCGGCCATCGCATTTCTATTGATGAGCCGGTTGCATCTGTTGGCAAAATAGAGTAAGATATCATATTCTTTGCGATTCAGTTCCAATTCTTTATCACCCACAACTACTTTAAATTCTTCCGGAAAAATGGTTAAACCACCCAACTCAATAGTGATTTCCCCATCACTTTGTTTTCTGCGGATAACACTTTTTATCCGAGCCGTTAATTCCGCCATGTGAAACGGCTTCGCCAGATAATCATCGGCACCCAACTCCAAACCGGAAACCTTATCATCCAAAGAATCTTTTGCAGAAATAATAATGATGCTGTCTTTTTTGTGCATTTTTTTCAATTCCTTCAACAGGGATAATCCGTTGCCGTCCGGCAGCATAATATCGAGCAAGATACAGTCATAATCATGCATATCAACTTTATCCAGTGCGGCGTTATAGTTTGTCGCACATTCAACGACGTAACGCTCCTTTTCCAAGGATTCTTTAATTAGTTCCCGCAAAGAAAGTTCATCTTCAACGATTAAGATCTTCATAATCTAAAACTACTTGTTTTCATTTATGATTTTATGGGGAATATGGATTTGACGAATAAAACAGATTACGCATAGATTACCCCATCTTTCGGTACGCTTTCCCAATATTTTTACAAATATCCGATGCCAGCAACGATTCCAGTGACTCGCTTCCTTCAACAGCAAGATCGCCGGCCAAACCGTGAAGGAAAACGCCGAACAGGGCGGCCTCCTCGGAGAGGTAACCGCGAGTCAGCAAACCCAACAAGATGCCGGTGAGAACATCGCCGCTACCGCCGGTTGCCATGCCGGGATTGCCCGTGGTGTTGAAAAACAGATTGCCGTCAGGCATCGCCACCGCCGAGTAGCGACCTTTCAAGATCACCACCACGCCGTAGTGTTTCGCAAATGTCCGCAGTTTTTCCAAGCGGTCGAAATCGTCCTTCGCTTTTCCCGCCAACCGTTCAAACTCCCTAACGTGAGGTGTGAGAATCGAACCGGAGGGCAGGTAAGCCAGCCAAGTCTTGTTATCCGCCAAAATATTCAACGCATCCGCATCTAACACGACCGGCATCTGAATTTCATCCAACAGCGTGCCCAGAGCGGCTTCTGTTTTCGGATTCCGTCCCAAACCAGGACCGATGGCGATGGCGTTCACGGAAGAATAGTTTTCCAAATCGATACCGGTGAAAAAATCATCGTTCGCATCCACGCTGAGCATCGCTTCCGGAATGGTGAAGGGCAGTGAAGAGGCCACGGCGGCGGGCAGGTGGGTGGTCAGCTTACCGGCGCCCACACGCAAAGCAGCGTTAGAGGCCAGCACGGCGGCGCCCGGCATTTTCCGCGAACCAGCAATCAGTAACCCGTGTCCGAATGTTCCCTTGTGCGCAAACAGCGCCACGGGGCGGCGAATCTGTTTCGCTAACGACATCTCCACACAAGGAATCATTTGTTCCAACTGTTCTTCCGGCATCCGCAATCCGATGTCCAAAATTTCCACCTTCCCTACCCTGTCCGCATTTTCCGGCATCACGTAAGCTAATTTCTGAAACTGGAACGTCAAGGTCAGGTTCGCACGAAGCACCTTGTAGGTAGCGGGCGTGTGGCTGTCGATGAAAAGCCCGGACGGCACGTCAATGGCCGCTTTTGTCACCGGCAGTTGGTTGACCTGCTCCACGATGTCGGCATAATAGCCCTTCAGTGGTTTGGATAAACCGATCCCGAACAGCGCATCGATAACGAGCACTTGGGGGTTGGGTTGAAACAGTGCGGGGGCATACTCCACAATGGAAAGATTAGTCAGCGGAAGACGGTTCAAATGTTCCAAATTTTCGGCAAACTCATTGCTGGTTTTGCCATTTTCGTTACATAAAACGGTCTCCACGAACAAACCCTGTTGCGCCAAAAGACGGGCTATCACCAACCCATCTCCTCCATTATTTCCCGGCCCGCAAAAGACCATTATTTTATCGTAATCGGTCATGGGCAGATGGCGGAGCAGATACTCGGCACAAGTTGTGCCTGCCCGCTCCATCAAGTCTAAGGGAGCGATTGGCTCCTGCCTCATGGTGAGGGCTTCGGATTCGCAGATAGCTTGGGATAGCAGTATCATTTTTATCGTAATCTATCCGCTGCCCGCACCAACTTTTCGTCTTTTTTAATTGCTTTATTAGCTAAAAAAAGACAAAGTGCGGTGATGCACAACGGCAGCAAAATCCATAGGTTGTATTCATAAATATCCGCTTTCGACATTAGCCCGCTTCTAACAAAAACCACATCGGGATAGATGAAAAGGATGAGGGCGATGGTGAAGAGGAAAAGCAGCATATTCACAGAGACCATATTGATTTGGCGGAGACGGTTTTTATACATGAAGATCGCGATAATGGATAATGCCGCCGAGACGATGAGCAGAATGGCGATATATATAGTGGATATGGCCGTTTGCGGATCGGGCGAGATGTCTCTCAAAGCGAAAGCATCGAAGGTTAAACCGAACTTCTCGGTATAAACGTTGCCAAAAGGCATAAATAACAATACTAACATCGCAATGGCCGCGATGAAAAGATAAACGGTTTGAATTCTTTGAATCATAAAATGTAGGATTTGATTTTATTGAAGCGTATGATTTAATGTGATATACGGCATTTTCTGAATGGTGTTTCCCACGGGAATCCACGGGCTGAATTTAACCGCAATGTCGCTATCGTTGCCTTCCCCGTAATGGGTTACGTTTTTCACCAAGTCGATCATATCATTCAGTGTGCCACCAGATAAGACATTGGCCACATCTAGTTTCATGTTGATCGGCAAGGTCGCCGAGCCGCCGTTGGGATCAATCGTTACGGAATTGCTGTTTTCCCCACTGGTGATTGCTGCCTCATTCAACAATAAAACGTAATCGAAACCATTGATTTTGGCTCTGTTCTCGGTTTCATTCATGCCCAACACGTTGACATCGAAACTCACGTTGAAATCTTGGTTAGTAACGGCTAATGCTGCTTTAGCCAAATCAGAAACGGATAAGTCGTTCACCGAAGTGATCCCGGTCAGATTGATGCCCGCCCATGACACGTTGGCCACATTCTGCACTTTGTATTTGCAGTTGATCATGTTTAATGTTTCACATCCGCAGAAAAAGATGGTTATAAACGCAAAAAGCGCTACAATTTTTTTCATATTATTTCATATTAAAGGTTATTTCAAAAAATGATAATCTTGTTCATACCGTAACATTTGTTCCACATAATCAGTGGGGTAATTGATTTTCACATCAATGATCTCCCCGTTTTTTTTGACCGGGAGCAATACGGGATTGATGAACCCGCCGTAGGGCGCCACATCCAACAACGCATAGCGGTTCTTGATCTCCTGGTGCAGATCGGGATCGATGGTGACATAGGTCTCCACCAATTTTTTCGCCGCCACATAGTTGCCGGTCGATTTAATCCGTTGCACTTCTTGTAACAATTTACCCATCAACTCTCTCAGTTTTTCGTAATCGTTGATCACGATGTAGGTTTTTCCGTTCTTGTCCACCACTTCGATCACCTTTTCCGCTTTGCCTTGTTCATAACACCAACGCGCTATGATGGAACGGTTTTGCATATGTGTCTGTTTAATAACAGATCCCGAATCTATTCTGTTCAGTTGCAACATGAAACCGTTTGTAATATATTTATAGTAGCAAGCGTAATAGGCCTCCTCGTTGGGCAACAATCCCAGTTCCACCATTTTAGGATCGGCAATGAAATAGAGCGAGAAGAGATCCGCGCGGGTCTCTTCGATCGTGGAGTAGAAATTGGAGAGGTTGCTCTCATCCACACCGGACATTGTCTGTCCCGAGCCATGGCCCAAACACTCATGGAGGTCGACCTGTAACTTGCGAGTCAATGAACCGTACTGCTCCGCCAGCTTGATCTCATAATCGGAATAGTAAAATTCATGCACCAAGCCGCTCTCCAATTCCGCCATGTCATAGGCATGCATCACGTTTTGAATGGTCACCGATTTGGATCCCACCTCTTTGCGAATCCAATCCGCATTGGGCAAGTTGATTCCCAGCGGCGAGGCGGGATAACAGTCACCGCCCAGCTGCACCGCATTGATCACTTTGGCGGAAACACCCTTCACCTCTTTCTTTTTATAAATATCATCGATGGGCGAATGGTCTTCAAACCACTGCGCGTTTTTTGCAATAAGCCCGGTTCGCTTGCTGTTTTCCACATCTTTCAGATTCACCAATGCTTCCCACGAAGCCTTGCGTCCCAGTGGATCGGCGTACACTTCGATAAACCCGTTCACATAATCCACGTGCGAATCCACATCACTTACCCACAACACATTATAATCATCCCACGTTTTCAGATCACCGGATTGGTAATATTCGATTAGTTTCTGGATATGTGTTTTTTGCAGATCATTTTCCGCTACGGAAACAGCTTTTTCCAAATTAAAAATAATCCTTTCGATAGCCTTCGAGTAAAGCCCGTCCATTTTGTAAACCATCTCTTCCACTTTTCCGTTCTCGTTCCTGACCACCTTGCTGTTCAATCCGTATGAAGCCGGGTGTTCGGGATGGGCATGTTTGTCATTTTTCTTCCTATTTGCATAGAAATCCTCCACCTCACGCTGGGTAACACCGTCATAGAAATTCACGGCGGAAGCAGTCACTAAATCCTCCCCACGAGGGGCATCCTGCACACTCTTGAAAGGAGCGATATTGGAATTGAAAATGATGTCGGTGATCCGTAATGCAAACGACAATTTGTCCTCATTTTCCAAAAACAGTGTTGAATCAATGGTAGCGTTGTTCACCAATGATTTGAAATAATCCTGTGATATTCCGGGGTAAAACTTCTCATTCCCATAGTGATGGTGCATCCCGCTCGAGAACCAGAACCGTTTCACGTAAACCATGAAATCATGCCAGTTGTCATTCGTTTTATCACCGCTATACGTGGTTACGATATTATACAGGGTTGCTTTCACCTCCAGGTTATACTTGCAATGCTGGTCGAAAAGAATATCACGTCCGCAAAGCGCCGCCTCGGAGAGATAGTACAACAACGTCTTCTGTTGCAACGAAAGTTGATCCCACTCATCCACCGTGTAGCGCATGATCTCGATGTCGGCGAAACGATCGACCACATATTCGAAATCATCCTGTGTTTTTTGTTTACCCGCCTTTTTTTCAGGACTATGGCCGCATGACGAAAGAAAAAGCATAATGGACAAAATAATAAATATATAATTTTTCATATCTTGCTTTTTAAGGAGCGCAAAAATAATAAAAATTCGGTGTAGCGGTGATACGACGTTAAAAGGAAAAAGGCTGCCAGGAGGTAGCCCTTTTCTCAAGAAAATGAAAATTCCATTATCAATTTTTAATTACTTTCGTTGTGGCCGTTCCTTGTTCGGTTTCTATTTTCAGTAAATAGGATCCTGACGGCAAATGTGAAATGTCAATAGTGGTTCTGACATCTTGCGAAGGCAAGGCATGCCCTGTCTCCACCATGCGGCCATACATATCATAAATCCGAATATTCCCAATCGTCAATTTCCCATTCTCGATTGTTAATAGCCCTGTGGTAGGATTGGGGTAAATCCGTAGAGAGAGGGTATTTTCTATCTCTACAACGCCTACCGTTGAGGTGATTGTGACGTTGCTTGTGTCTGATACTCCGCAACTATTCACAGCGGCAACCGACAGGATTCCCAAGATAGTATTCGTGATATTGAGGGTGGCCTGTGTGTTGTTGTCGTCAAGTTGCCATGCAAGATTGGAAATAGTCAAACGGTAGCTGTCTGCGTATGCAGTGGGAGCAATGGAGTATTGGTATTCGCTGCCAACAACAACAAATGTTTCTCCGCTAATTTCTTCCGGAGTTTCAGGTAGCGGATGAACCGTCAAGGTCAGTTCGATGATGCTGTCGCAGCCGTTCACGGTCGGCAAAGTATCCCGATAAACACCCGCAGCCGTCAAGGTTTCTCCAAAGAAAACATAACTTTCCCCTTCGCAGATGCTTGCTGCCAATGGTGTGGTGTGAACCGGATGAACCGTCAAGCTCAGTTCGACGATGCTGTCGCAGCCGTTCGCGGTCGGCAATGTTTCTTGATAAACACCCGCAGCCGTCAAGGTTTCTCCAAAGAAATCATAACTTTCCCCTTCGCAGATGCTTGCTGCCAATGGTGTGGTGTGAACCGGATGAACCGTCAAACTCAGTTCGACGATGCTGTCGCAGCCGTTCGCGGTCGGCAATGTTTCTTGATAAACACCCGCAGCCGTCAAGGTTTCTCCAAAGAAAACATAACTTTCCCCTTCGCAGATGCTTGCTGCCAATGGTGTGGTATGAACCGGATGAACCGTCAAGGTCAGTTCGACGATGCTGTCGTAGCCGGCGCTGTTGGCCAGCACGGCATAGTAAACGCCCGCAGCGTCTATCGGTTCGGTGAAGTTGGCATCCGTATAGGCCCCCCCGGAGCATATCTCAACACTGTAATAGGTGGTGTCTTCCGTTACCGCGCCGCTGGCGATATAGTTTGTGAAATAATCCCAGCCGTTGGCATTTTCATACTCATTTACTGCAAGGCATGGAACATACACGGGAACATCCGCAGGCATATAGTCATAGCCGAAAGCATACTCTCCCATTGACGGTGGGGTTACGGCATGGCTGGTAATGGATGTCAATTCCGAACAATCGTAAAAAGCCCAACCGCCAATATGGGTTACGCTTTCGGGAAAGGTTAGCGATGTTATGCCGGGACAGTTCTCAAAAGCGTTCGCGCCAATGCTTGCAACGCCGTTGCCTAGCGTTAAGGATACTAAGCCGGTACAGCTTGTAAAGGCTGCATCTCCTATTGACTGTACCGAATTGGGGATGATTACTTCCGTCAAGGCAGTGAAGCCATAAAAAGCCTGTTCCCCAATGGTTGTAACGCCGTTGCCAACGGTTACGCCGGTAATGGTGTTCCGATGCGAAATCCACGGGGCTTCGGCTCCGTAAGAGGAGTAATCGGGCATGGCGCCTGTGCCGGTAATGGTTAGCGTGTTGTCGCATATAGACCACGAAAGCGAACCGGTTACTCCGTGCGGAGACAGGGTAAGGTTCAGGCGGACGATGCTGTCGCAGCCGGCGCTGTTGGCCAGCGCGGCATAGTAAACGCCCGCAGCGTCTATCGGTTCCGTGAAGTTGGCATCCGTATAGGAACCCCCGTAGCATATCTCAGCACTGTAGTCCGCCACAGGCGCCAGCGCTTCAATGGTTCCAAAGTCCTCCCATGTATCGGCGGCTTGGTAGAGCGCAAGCGAAACGCCGGGCACTTTCAGCGTGCAGGCAGACATAGCTACACCCTGAAATGTCGGTAATGGAATGCCTCTTGTTGCCGGCGGCGTGCAGGCAAGGCTGGTTACTTCTGTCAGGGGGCAGTTCCTAAAAGCACGATACCCAATGGTCGTAACCGAGTTGGGAAGGGTTACCGATGACAGGGAAGTGCAGGAAGAAAAAGCATCACCCCCAATGGTTGTAACCGAATTGGGAAGGGTTACCGATGTAAGGTATGAGAAGCCTCTAAAAGCATTCACTCCAATGATTGTAACTCCACTGTTAACGACTACGGAGGTAATGGAATTCCGATGCACAAACCACGGGCTGGAAGTAGTCCCATAGTTGGGCATGGCGCCTGTGCCGGTAATAGTAAGCGTGTTGTCGCATATAGACCATAAGAGCGAACCGGTTACTCCGTGCGGAGACAGGGTAAGGTTCAGGCGGACGATGCTGTCGCAGCCGGCGCTGTTGGCCAGCGCGGCATAGTAAACGCCCGCA
>JAITVP010000058.1 GCA_031285725.1 Bacteroidales bacterium | reverse complement strand
TATCCATGTCTTCTTTTTTTGTATTTTCGCCAACTTATTTTTGAAAAGCAAATTTCGCATTCATGTATTGAAACCAATGAAAAAAACATCCTCGTTTCTGCTGCCGTTTCTGTTCTTCTCTTGCACGCTTTTTTCCCAACCCAGAATCTCGGTGGACGGCATCGTTGCCATTGTCGGGAAAGAGATCATCATGCGGTCGGATATTGAGGCAGCCTATCAGGCACAATTCAATCAATATGCCGCCACCGACGACCCCGAAGAAATTCGCTGTGATGTGTTCGAGGCGCTGATTGTGGAGAAATTAATGCTACACCAAGCCGATTTAGACAGTATCGTCATCACACCCGAGCAATTGGAATATCGAATCAATGCCAATATAGCCTACTTGACCCAGCAAGTCGGAGGAAATATCAAAATCATTGAGGATCATTTCGGCAAAACCATGGATGAGATCAAGGCCGAAGTGCGTGACATGACCCGCACGCAAATGATTGTTGATGAGGTACAGCAGAAAATAACCAGCAATACCAGTGTCACGCCGTCTGAGATAAAGACGTTTTACAACAATATCAATTACGACAGTTTGCCGATGGTGCCGGCTTCCTATGAGTTCGGACACATTGTGCGGACACCACCGGTGAGCGATGAGGAGATAGCCATATTGAAAGAAAAACTTTACAAATACAGAGAAGATGCTCTCCGCGATAATGACAGCAAAAAGAAGTTTTCATCCTTGGCCCGTTTATACTCCGATGATCCGGGCAGTGCGGCCAACGGCGGCGATCTGGGTTTTGCGGAACGAGGCACCTATTATCCCGAATTTGAAGCGGCCGCTTTCCGACTGAAAACCGGCGAAGTGTCGGAAGTCGTGAAAACACAAGCCGGGTTCCATATTATCATGATGAACGAGCGACGCGGCGACCAGATTCGGGTGTCACATATTTTATTACAACCCAAACCATCTGTGGACGAGCAAGTGGCCGCTATCGAATATTTGGACAGCGTGTGCAAAGTGATCAAAGAACAAAAAATGGATTTTTCAGTGGCGGCTATGGAATTTTCCGATTCCCCTGACAAAAATAGCGGAGGTTTGGTGATCAATCCTCACTCGGGTGCGGCAAAGTTCACCAAAGACGCTATTGATCCCGTGCTGTTCAGCACGATTGAAAAGATAATTCCCGGCGAGTATTCCCAACCCATCCCTTTCGTAAACGAAGACGGGGTCATGGCGTACCGGATCGTCTATCTGAAAAGCCGGACAGCGCCGCACAAACCCAATCTTGTGGAAGATTATGACATCATCCAAAACGCAGCCACGGAAGAAAAAAAGACGAAAACCGTCAACAAATGGATTAAAAATAAAGTGAAAGTAACAAGCATTAAAATAAACGATAACAACATGGATTGTCCTTTCTTAAAAGAGTGGGAAATCCAGTAACCTCAGAAACTATGGAGTTGAATTTCAAAAACGATGTGGAAGCGATTGATGCTTTAGTGAAGAAATATGCCGAACTAAAAACGGAAGTGAGGAAAGTGATTGTGGGACAAGATAAGATTGTGGAGGATATATTGGTGGCCATGTTCAGTCGCAGTCATGCACTGCTTATCGGGGTTCCTGGACTGGCGAAAACATTGATGATCACCACGATAGCAAAAGCCGTGAACCTGACTTTCAATCGAGTGCAGTTCACTCCTGACCTCATGCCGTCCGACATTATGGGGACGGAAATTTTGGATGAACACAAGAACTTCAAATTCATAAAGGGTCCCATTTTCGCCAATATCGTCTTGGCCGACGAGATCAACCGTACGCCGCCTAAAACTCAATCTGCCTTGCTGGAAGCGATGCAGGAACGTTCGGTCAGCATGAACGGGGTAACATACAAATTGCCCGATCCATTTTTCGTGCTGGCAACACAAAATCCTATAGAACAGGAGGGTACCTATCCCCTGCCCGAAGCCCAGCAAGACCGTTTCATGTTCAATATCCATTTGGATTATCCCACGTTTAACGAAGAGGTGGATATTGTGAAATCAACCATACACGGCAAGATGGAAGAACCCCGCCAAGTGCTCTCTGTGGATGAGATTATCTTCTACCAAAAGCTATTGGAAAAAGTTCCGATCGCCGACAATGTTTATCAATATGCCGTGAATTTGGCCACGATCACGCGTCCGAATACCGAGAAAGCCCATCCATGGACAAGCCAGTATTTGACTTGGGGAGCCGGTCCGCGGGCATCACAGTTTTTGATTATCGGAGCGAGAACCCACGCTATCCTGCATGGCAAATATTCTCCCGACATCGAGGATGTTAAATCCGTTGCTCACAATATCTTACGTCATCGTGTCATCAAAAACTACAAAGCGGAAGCCGAAGGGATCTCTGTCAGCGATATTATCAACGAATTGCTGAAAGCGTAATTCGTTCCCATCATTAATTGATTATGAATGTCAACCGCAATAAAGGCCGCTGGAAGTTTATTCTTTATCTATCGGCCTTTATTGTGTTTATCGTCATCATCTATTACTCTAACTTGCTCATTACCAATATTGGCAAAGAGGAACGGCGGCGTGTGCAGATTTGGGCAGATGCGATTTCCTACAAGGCTGAATTGGTGAATTACACCGAAAAATTTTTCGAGCGCATCCGAATTGAAGAAGGGCGACGGGCCTCAATCTACACCCAAGCGATCATGAAAATCAACGAAGCTTCGCTGGAAGAAGATATCACATTTTATACCTCCATCATCGAGTTCAACTCCACAATCCCGTCCATCATCGTGAACGAAAAAACCGGCAGGATTGATGTGGCTGTGAATGTGGATCCGGAAATCGCAAAGACAAGGTACATCCAAGAAGTGGAAAATTACCAGA
>JAITVP010000002.1 GCA_031285725.1 Bacteroidales bacterium | reverse complement strand
GGTGATCCATTACAATGAAGAAGAGACCTTGAATGTGCAACTGTTCAGCCGCGGATCGTATTGGCATTTCGGTATAGAGTTGGGGTATCGTTTTACCGGCAAAAAGAAGGAAAAATAACCCCTAAACGAGGCGTGTCGTTTGGTACGCCTTCGAATTGGAAAAGGTTTTAGGGCGATGCATTGTCGAAATCAGGAGAAAGGGCGGAAGACCTAATAAATAGGAATTACAAAAATAATACTGCCAATAGAAAGGACAAACCAATCAAAAAGCAGATGAAAACGCAGATTGTAATTTTTTTTTGAATAATGCCGTATATGAGGTTCAGGAATTCTTGATTGAACAGCAATTGCCCAGAAATGAGCCTGAGTGATGAAAGATGGACATATACATTCGTTGTCAGTTACAGTTAACTGTCAATTGTCCCTGCCTCCATCCCTTCTCCTCTAACCTCCTTTCGATCATTTGCAAAACAACGTCATACCGGATTGTACCCCAGTGGCTGAAGGCCAGGTAGCGGGGTGGGACTTCACCGGCGAAGCGCTCGATGATAAAATGGGGGTTGAGATGGGTGATGTATTTCGTGATGAAATTCACGTAAGTTTCGATGTCGAAAAGATGAAAATCTGAACGATGGTTGTAAAATTCCTGTTCAATAGCGCACCCTTTGATGATTTGCAATTGGTGGAATTTGATACTGTTAATTTTCAGATCATTGATTTTGTGTATATTGTTGAACCACAGTTCTGGATTTTCTTCCGGAAGCCCGAAGATGAAATGTGCGCCAACGTGGATGCCGGCCTCCGCCGTGGCGGCGATAGTGTCGGTCGCTTGCTGGAAACTATGTCCGCGGTTGATGCGGAGCAGGGTGCGATCCTCGGTGCTTTCCACGCCATATTCGATGGAAACGAACCGCTCTTCGTTCAACGATCGGAAATAGGCCAGTTTCTCCGCATCCATGCAATCGGGACGGGTGCCAATTACAATTCCCTTGATCAGCGGATTGGCTAATGCGGGGGCGTAAATCTCCTTCAACCGCATCAATGGCGCATGGGTATTTGAAAAAGCTTGGAAATAGGCCAGATAACCTTCGGCTCGTCGATAGCGGTTGGCGTGAAATGCAATGCCCTCGCTCAACTGTTGCTCCACGCTCTTTTCGGGCTGACAGTAGGACGGATTAAACGCATCGTTCAGACAATAGGTACACCCGCCTGTACCCACCGTGCCGTCCCGATTAGGACAAGTGAATCCGGCATTGATAGTCAATTTTTGAATCCTTCCGCTGAACCGTTTTTGCAGGAAGTGTTTGTAAGAATTGTAACGGCGGTTGTCACCCCAGGGAAAAGCATTATGATAATTTTTGTGCATACTCTATTTCTTCACTCTTTTCCCTTCTCCCGGCACATATTCATAAGCTCCGATGTCAGGTGGCGCATTACGCGAGTTTCCTAAGATGTCTTGGAAAATACCGATATCTTTGCCGGCATTGATGGCCGGAGAATTTTCCGACAACCGGAAATCCCCTTTGTCGAAATCTTTGAACTTTGTTTCGGCGTTGAAAATGCATTGATCAAAATTATCCAGCTTATTTTCTTTCGATTTGATGATACAGTTGTCGAATTGATGGGTGAAATTGACACCATCGTATGTTTTGGAACCAATCTCATCGGCGATCCGTCCGTTGAAGATACAGTTTTGCGCCAAAAAGCTTGTGCCACCGATCACATTCGCATCACTGTCCGCATAACCATTTGAAATCCATAGAGATGGTGTGCTTCTGGATGATGTGTAGTTATTGGCAACCGTGACATGCCGCAATGTGTAATTTCCAATAGCGCACTCGATACTGTATTGGTGGCTTTCGCTGATCTCGCAGTTTTCGATCTCCATGTTGGCGATGCGACCTAAAATCCCCCAACCTGCGTTATTTTGAATGACCGTGTTTTTGATCACGGTAGTTCCAGACAAAAATTCTTCAAGAGCCGCGACTTGGATGCCGATGAATGCGTCTTTGATGACGGCGTAGTTGATGAGGTTATTGCGGTTGCTCTCGTTGATCCAGATCCGGCTCCACAACTCACCGTTATTTATCATGTAAGAATCCCGACGGTCGCTTTGAAATGTGACCGGTTCCTCCAACGTGCCGTTGATCTCAATGTTGCCGTAACGGTAAACCCATACGCCGCCATTGCTGTGTACATAGACTTGCGTGCCAGGCTCGATGATCAGTTTTCCTAAGGAATCCACCACAGCCCAACCATAGATGACGTAGGGGCGTTCTTTCGTCCAGATCACAGTTTCATTTTCACTAGCCACAATTTTGTATTTTAGAGAACCGCCGTTCAGCTCGCGGTCGGCGATGATGAAGTTCGCATTTTGTCCGAAAGCTACTAGGTTCACCTGCTGGGTTGTCGTGCCGGTTCGGAACACAATGGAATCCTCCACGATAAAAGGCAGATTAGCATCGTTTGGATTAACGGTAACTTTAACGAAAACGAACAGACTGTCTTTTGGCGCGATAGTGATATTCTTGAACGATGTCCCAGATAACCCGTCCACGTTGATGCTGAACGAAGAACGCTCTCCACCGGCTATATAGATGTTCGTTGTTACTTCAAAATTATGCGGATTGCGAATAGTGAAACGCTCGGTTACCGAACCCACTGTCGTGAAAACCGTGTCGAACGTAACCACTGATTTCGAAAAATTCAACTTCGCATTCTCTACCGTCTCCGTCTTTCGGCAAGCGTTATTTTGTAATAAGATAATGGCCAATAGACTGATGAAAAAGAAAGAGTTGAGAATTTTTGATAGCGGATGTTTTTTTTGCATAATTCCAATTAACCATTAACCATTATTTTAAATCCTTCTGGATAACGCACGTTTTCCAAAAATAGTGCATGAGCAGGAACGGATGCGCCTGTGGTGCTCCGGTTTTTTTTCTCGATAGCCTCGCAAAAATCCTCAAGGCTCATTTTCTCCCGTCCCACATCCAACAAAGTGCCTACGATTGCCCGCACCATATTACGTAAAAACCGATTGGCCGTGATTTCGAACCGTAATCGGTTTCCCTCTGCAATCCAGCGGGCTTCTGTCACCTTGCAGTTGAAATTGTTGACTTGCCTGTTTACCTTGGAGAACGAGGTGAAATCGGTGGTCTTTAACAATATTTCCGCCGCTTCGTTCATCTTTCCAATATTCAACTTTTCATACACCCGGTGCGAAAAATGAAATGCAAACGGATCTTTTCCCAAATGGATATGATAATGATACGTCCGGGAAATGGCATCGAACCGGGCGTGGGCATCATTGGACATTGTATAGATGTTGAAAACAACAATCTCTTTAGGCAGGAAAGCGTTCAGCTTGAACGTCAACCGTTCCCGTTCTTCTTCCGTCAATGCCATTTCATAATCGAAATGGGCGAAATATTGCGAGGCGTGCACACCCGTATCTGTGCGCCCGCATCCTGTCAATTCGATTTCACTTCGCAACAATAGCGATACCGCATTCCCCAGCACTTCTTGCACGCTGACCTGTTCAGGTTGCCGCTGCCACCCAAAAAAAGGCGTTCCGTTGTAAGCTAATTCTATAAAGTAACGCATTAATAATGATTAATTTATAATTAACAGCTAATGGTTGATTAACCAAAGTTTCCTGACTACGAAATCCCGGTCTTCCTTATAGGTTACCCCAAACCATTCCGCTTTGCTGCTCAGCACTTTAATCTTGGCCATGTGGTTGCGGATGATACAGTTGATGACGCTGGGAATTTGAAATTCGGCCGTGAGGTTTTGGTCGTTTTCGGTTAAAAATTCACTGAACATTGCTTCTAAAATGGCGAAAATGGAGGGATGAAACCCCCAAAAATTCATGGAGACGGGCGTCTTGGTGGGCCAAGTGGTTTCCAGACCGTTATCGTCGGCACTTTTGATGGTGTCACCGTGCTTCCGAATCCGGTAAACTTCCTGTATGCCAATAAGGTTCCCGTTATCGTTGGTTTGGCAAACACCTCTGGAAACGGTGCCGTTCTCAGACAAGGTTTTTCCCAGTTGGTAGCCCGCCATCGCATAGTTAGGAATATTGGAATCGTAATCTTTTTGTAAAAAATCGGCGATGGTTTGGAATGCGTCGGCACCATAGAAATCATCGGCATTGATGACAGTAAATGGCTTGTCGATAGTATTTTTAGCCACTAAGATGGCGTGGGCAGTGCCGTATGGCTTTTCCCGATCCGGATTCGGCATAAAACCGGTAGGCAACGAGTCCAACTCTTGGAAAACCCAATCCACCCGGATACGATCTTTATACTTGGGCACGATTGATTCGCAGAATGCCTCTTCCATTGATTTGCGGATGACGAAGACTACACGGTCAAAACCTGCGGTAATGGCGTCATGTACGGAATAATCCATGATCGTTTCCCCATTGGGGCCTAACGGGTCGAGTTGTTTCAGTCCGCCATAGCGACTGCCCATGCCGGCTGCCAGAATCAGTAAAGTTGGCTTGTTACTTTTCATGTATGTGTTTTTTTATCAAATATTTATCCTTGTATTTGTCTTTCACTAAGTCTATGGCGCGGTTTACCTCCTCGATTGTGCCTACGCACTCGAAAGGTTTGTTATCCGCCACACCCGTGAGTTCCTGAAAATAGGGTAGAAGAGAGGGTTTATTTAACAAATCTTCCCCGAAAATCGAAATCCATTTTTTCTCTTCAATAAAAGGAGCTAAAATGATGGAGGTGAAAAGGCATTTCGGACAATTACAGCACCATGCATTCTCTTTACTCCCAACATTGCAACTTCTGAAAGCTGGAAAGTATGCCGGATATTGAGCGAACATCTCCCCGATCTGTAATTCGTTATAGGGGCGTAAATAGCTGTAATAATGTGCGAAATCGTTCATGTTATCATGCACGTATTTTTGGAAGTCAATTTCAAACTCTTCGGATTTTGTATATTGATGGTTGATGTCGGTACCGGGGATGGTTGGTTCGTTGGCGCTGGATTCATTTGAGAGCGCAATCTCTCGTGTGTCAGTCACATACGCAGCCAACAGCGAGTGGAAGGCAAGCATGGCTGAAAATGGCGTATGCCCGTTCAGAAAGCCTTCTTGGTTTAATTTCAATAATAGAGGATCGATTTCACGATGTAGCATGACGATCTCGTTTTTCTTGGAAAAACCGGCGATCTTGGCGCAATCCAACGTCGCTTCCCTGGGATTGATGATAAACGGAACTATTTCTCGCTCTGTTCTCAATTTTTCCAACGTTACCACCGAATCTTTGCCGCCGCCAATGGGGACGATGGTGCGGCTTGACGTTGAGATCTCCGGATATTCGAAACGGCATATGTTTTCCGAATTGTCATCAAACAAAAATGTGATGACTGATTGCCCTTGGGTTGAAATGCCGTTTTGGTGGAAAAATTCCCCCAATCCTTTATGATATAGTTTTAGCCAAAAATCGACCTGTTCTTTGTCTAAGTTGTATTTTTTAATATGTATAATTGGAGAGCAGGTGCATTTCCAATAACTGATCAACTCGATCATGCCAATATGGAAAAAGAGTCCTTTTAACAGATTGGGGTCGATATTCCCCATGAAATAGTTACCGGACGACAAGCGCATTTGTGGCGTGAACCGAAATTTTCCCCCAATCTGAAAATCGAAACCGAAAGTGATATCATGATTTTTTTCAATCTGAAAGTTAAAGCTATGATATGTGAAAATTGGATATTCTTCCCGAAGAGAGTTGAAGAGTGACAGGTTGTTATTTTTCATTATGTGTGAACAAGGCTATTTCTTGATTGTATTTAACATGAAAATAGTATTTTTGCCTTGCTAAATGGCAGGCAAAAATAATAAAAAATAGTGTATGCAATTTCCAGCGGATTTCATGAAGATCAAAGCCACAGGCTTGCAACCGGCAGCCGGTCGGATCCTCGTCTCGGTGCCGTTTTACAATGATTTGATTTTCAACCGTAGTGTGGTGCTCTTAACCGATTTCAACGAGCTCTCCACCGCCGGCTTGATTTTGAATAAGAAGAGTGAAAGCACGGTAAACGAGATCATTCCATCCATCAAAATAGACCAACGGGTTTATATAGGTGGACCGGTCATGTCCGATCTGCTGTTTGGCATCCACAACCACCATGGCAGCAAGGAACCGCCGTTGTTAGACAATCTTTATGTGGGCTACGACAACGTGCTGTTGGCGTTGATCGAAAACAACGCCATACAGCAACTAAAATACAGGTTCTTTATAGGTTACTCCGGTTGGTCATTCGGCCAGCTGGAGGAA
Source organism: Bacteroidales bacterium (assembly GCA_031285725.1). Lineage (GTDB taxonomy): Bacteria > Bacteroidota > Bacteroidia > Bacteroidales > WCHB1-69 > JAGVVH01. The sequence goes on along the minus strand of JAITVP010000002.1, from coordinate 9,153 downwards.
GAAATCGACCGCTCGATGTGGGTGGTTTCACAAGAAACGGCCGATTTCGTTTTAAATACTCCCAGCGAAACAATGTGGGAAATAGCCGTGAAAAATTTGGGGGAAGAGTACGGGCATTGGCTGACGTTTCCGAAGAATATTGAGGACAATTAATTCAATAAATAGAATGGTTCGCATACAGTCAATTGACTGATTATCACATCTTTGTCATAATTTGTGTAAAACGAAACACGCACTTCTTTTTTTTCCGCTTCTTTTTTTTCATCATGAACGATTTTAATAAAAAAAGAGACCTCGTTGAAAGTCCCCTTTTTCTATGAAAAAATAAACAGCTTGGGAGAAAACTACATTTTGTTGATTTTCTTCATCAAACCTGATTTTAAATTTGCTGCTTTATTTTTGTGAATGATTCCTTTTTTCGCCAATTTGTCAATCAAAGAAGTCACCACAGGCAATTTTGCATTCGCTTCACTTTTGTTTTCTGTTAATCTGATATCTTTCAATGAATTACGCATTGTTTTAGCGTAATAACGGTTTTCCAATCTTTTCTTGTTGTTCGCTCTGATTCTCTTTAACGCACTCTTGTGATTTGCCATTGTTTCAACTATTTATTTTTATCTTTTTTGTTGTTATAATTCGGGTTGCAAAAGTAAAAAAATAATTGACATGAAATTGGTTTGTACATTATTTTTTTGAAAAGATCCCACTGCTCGCTGAAATTCGACAATAATTTCTGAACAAATCCGTTGACTTGGGGTTTTATTAATGAAAATTAAATTTAGAAAAATGTCAATCTATTGGATTATTTTTATTGTTTTCATGGTGATCAGCACGGTGATCAGCAGAACATTAACTTCAAGATTTGAGAAGTATTCGAAAGAACCGCTGCGTTCAGGACTCACAGGTAAGGAAGTGGCCGAAAAGATGTTACGAGATAACGGCATATATGACGTCACAGTGGTTTCCATCAAAGGTTTCCTATCTGATCATTACGATCCGCGGAATAAAACCGTGAATTTGAGCGATGCCGTTTACAGTCACAACAGCGTAGCGGCGGCGGCCGTGGCGGCGCATGAGTGCGGACATGCCGCGCAACATGCCACAGCGTATAACTGGTTGACTTTCCGTTCGGTATTGGTTCCGGTGGTGCAATTCGGCTCGCGGTGGGCACAGTGGTTGCTACTGGGTGGGTTGATCCTTTTAGGTATATCCAAGGCGTTCTCCTCCGCAGGCATGGTGATTTTATTAATCGGCGTGGGGCTTTTCGCCCTTTCCACTCTTTTCGCTTTTGTGACGTTACCCGTTGAATATAATGCTTCCGCCCGGGCATTGGTTTGGCTGGAATCTGCCGGAATCACACAGGGAACGGAACAGGAACATGCGAAAAACGCCTTGAAATGGGCGGCTAGAACCTACGTGGTGGCGGCGCTTTCATCCTTGGCAACTCTGCTGTATTATATTGCTTTGCTATTGGGGCGGAGGGATTGATAGTAAACGTAACAAGTAGGTGAGTATTCATCATATTTGTCTACTCGTCTACTTTGTCAATTTATATCCATCAACATCACCTCATTTTAATATAAATATTCATTGGAACAAACCCCTTTTGTGGGGCCGAAAAGGAATATGAGATTACTTGTATTCCTTTTACTGTATGAGAATGAGCGGCTTGAGGAGAAGCGTAAGGAAGTGTCCAATCGGGTTCCGGCGCGATAAAGCAAAACTCGAAATTGTTTTCGGATGGAATATTGGTCTTCGCAAATTTGTATAAAGGTTGTTGAGTGAAATTGCTTTGCAAGTTGTTGATATAGTGTTGTAAAGCGACCTCTGTATCCGAAAAAATGTAGTGGCCTTGGTATTCCACATAATAGCTCATATCGATATTTTGGTGCAAAATAGACAATAACGTGTTAAAATGACCTTTTTTCACAGGATGGATCGTGTACTTCTTGAAAATGATACCTGTGTTATCGGCGGAATCGGGAGCGATGGCGACAAGCGAACTGACGGTGGAGTCGATTTTTAAGGCGATGTAGCTGTATTTTACGGTATCTTTTTGTAAATGGAAAGCAATGGTAGATACAGGCAGTAATTTGTTAAAATAGGCTAATTCCTCTTTGTCGGCCGTAGGGTAAATTGCTGAAATAGTACTGGAAAACAGTGTAGGATCGGATGTTTTCACTGAAGTATACGAGTTACTATTGAATGGCACGATTTGCACGTCGGCAGTTCCGGAAGTGGGTTGCTGCTTGAACTTTTCGAAAAACGGTGAACCTTCCAGCGCATATCCGGAAAGCGATACTTCTTTATCATTCAGTCGGATGACAAATGCACCCCATTCGGAGACGTTGGCAAGTTGCTCGGACCAAAGGTGATACTCATCCGAAAGGAAAAACCGGGTTTCCTCGAAAAAGGGCTTGTTTTGGACGATTAGCCAATTCTGTTTATTGTTTTTTTGGATGATATTTTCATAAATAGTGGAGAAATTTTTGTTGGAAAGTAAATTTCTCGGGTTTTTAATCTGTACGATCGATTTTTTCAACAACTCCACATCTTCGGAAATGGTGAAAAAATTGTTATGGAATGTGAAATTGAATTTCTTGTAATGTGTGCCGAATGAATAAATTTTCACATTGTCAAAGGGAATGTAGTTGCGCGGATCAATGCGCAATGTTTTTAACAATTCTTTGAAAGTCGTTTCGCTGATACGTGTGGAAAAGAGCAGCTTTTTATTGTTGTCGCTTTGGTGGCACGAAATGATGACTCCGTTTTTTCCGTGAAATTTGTCCATAAAGAACTCGAAGCCTGGCAAGGCGTCCAAGGAGAGAACTTCACCGAGGTAAGGTAATAATGGGTTGGATGTCTTGACAAAATTCTCATTATCATTTAATTGCAGAATAAAAGACGCATCAGGCGGTATAGTCTCTACCAAATCCCCATGTGTTTGTCTGAAAAAATTGTGATAAAAGAAAAGCCCAATTCCCACAACAATGATCACGGAAACGACTCCTATGATGGCGCCCCATTTGCGATTATTTTGTTGCCTTTTCATTTTGTATGATTTTAAAATATTAATTCTATCTAAAGATTTAGGAGAGGGTTTACACGCTGATTAACGGGAACACGGATTAGCGGATTTGACGGATTGAAACGGATTTCAAAATCTGCATAACTCGTCAAATCCGTTAATCCCGTGTTATTATTTAACCGGTTCTTCTTTTGCAACTTCTTCTAATTCTTCTGTTTTCTCTTCCGAAAAAGAGAATAAATTGTTTTCAACCAATAGATTATACCAAGCGATAACCTTTTTGATATTGGAAGAGTATACCCGTTCTTTGTCATAATTTGGCAATACAGTCTCGAAATATTTTTTCATTTTAGTGGAATCATTTTTGAAATCTTCCGTTTTTTCTCCATTCTCAAGATTATGGATCGTTTTGAACACTTTTTCCAACGCCACGTCGTCTTCGTATGTAAAAATAGCTATATTGTCTAAGGATGAAACTCCATCATGTGAAAAGGCAGGCATTTTTTTGCCGTCAAGGATTGATTCTACGATAAAGTTTGTTTTTCCTTTCGAAACCAGTTTGAATAATCCTGGTTTTCCATTGATTGATAGAATGTTGCTTAAATCCATCTTCTTCTTTTTCTGTTTTTGTTAGTAATAATTAATGCTTCGTTCTCTACTATTTGTCATGTTGTTTCCTATTTTCCGTTGCTCCACCGTCCAATTTCCGAAATTGTCGTGGGTTGGATATTGGTAATCTTCCCGGTAATTACTCATGCGGTCTTCATAAATTTTGGAAAGAATCCGTCCCTTTTCATCATATTCTGTATACGTATATTCGATAATTTCGTTTCCCTGCTTAAAAACCCGGCGGTTCACTTCATCGCCATAGTTGTCATATTCGATCGTTGAAAATTTAAATAATTTATTATCAGGTGAGTATTCGTTCGTTCGGATTAGCAAACCGTCATTATTATATTGTAACGTATTATACAACACGAACTCGCCGTTGTCCAACCACATTTCTATGACATTCCCCATCGCATCGGTTTTGTAAGAGATTTGATAATAGAGACTATCCATAGAAAACCGTTTCTCTTTAGCCAGAAAACCACTAATGTCGTAGTCGTAATGACAACTATCAACCACCTTGCCATCTGAGGTCGCCAGCACCCAATACTGCTGTTTGGCATCGCCGCTATAGTGGATCTTGCGGATGGACACGGTGTCTTCGTTTTCATCCATAGAGATGATGGAAGTAAGAAAACCGTCTGGACTGTAATTTTGTATTGATTTGGAATACAAAATTTTATTGGAATATGTGGTGTCAATCTCCGCTTGTTGGGAAATATAATAGGAGCAAGTGGTTATCGTTTTCGCCTCACCGAAAATATGGTTTCGTTGTCGATGATCTTTTTCCGCATCGGGAATGATGACAATTTCCTTGCTTTTTTGATTGCAAGAAAAGCAAATGGCCAATACCATCAAAAAAGACAGATATTTACATTTCATTATTGGAAAAGTTGGTCAATAAGTTGATCGTCGGCGATATTTGGCAGTGTCACCTTCAGTTGAGGATTCTCTTCCATTGCACGTTTGATGGCGAAGATCGCACTTTCATTTCTTGCCCATGATCTTCTTGATATGCCGTTGTTTACATCCCAAAAAAGCATATTTTTCAATAGACGATCCGCCTTGTCTGTGCCATCAAGTACCATGCCGAAACCACCGTTGATCACTTCGCCCCAGCCCACGCCACCGCCGTTGTGAATGGAAACCCACGTCGCCCCGCGGAATGAGTCCCCAATCACGTTCTGGATCGCCATGTCCGCAGTGAACGAGGAGCCGTCGTAGATATTGGAAGTTTCGCGGAACGGGGAATCGGTGCCCGACACGTCGTGATGGTCGCGGCCCAGCACGATCGGTGCGGAAAGTTCACCTATCCGGATGGCATGATTGAACGCCTCAGCGATCTTGATCCGTCCTTCGGAATCAGCATACAAAATCCGCGCTTGCGACCCCACCACCAATTGGTTGGCCTTCGCCCCTTCGATCCACCGGATATTGTCTTTCATCTGTTGGCGGATCTCTGCGGGTGAGTTTTTACTCATCTCGTCCAATACCCGCATAGCAATATGGTCGGTCTTCTCCAAATCACTTGGATTACCGGAAGTGCAAACCCAGCGGAACGGCCCGAATCCATAGTCGAAACACATAGGCCCCATAATGTCTTGCACATAAGAAGGATATTTGAAATTTCCTTCGTCGTTTGTAATATCGGCACCGGCACGGCTGGCTTCCAACAGAAAGGCATTGCCATAATCGAAGAAATACATGCCGTTAGCTGTCAACATATTGATGGCATTCACTTGGCGGCGCAGACTCTCCTGTACGGCATCGTGGAATTTCGCCGGCTCGTCGGCCATCATTCGTTGGGATTCCTCGAAAGAGTAGCCCACGGGGTAGTAACCACCCGCCCACGGATTGTGCAGCGAAGTCTGATCGGAACCCAACTCTACATGGATATCATGTTTCACGCAATATTCCCAAAGGTCAACAATATTCCCCAGGTAAGCGAACGATCGAACGATCTTCTTCTCCCTAGCTTGTTGCACGTTAGCCATCAATGTTTCAAGATTTTCATGGATCTCCTCCACCCAGCCTTGCTCGTGTCGTTTGTAGGCGGCCTTGGGGTTGATTTCCGCCGTAATGGAGACACAACCGGCAATGTTTCCCGCCTTGGGCTGTGCGCCCGACATGCCACCCAATCCGGAGGTGATGAACAGTTTTCCGGCAATCTCGCCGCCAATTTTGCGGGCGGCGTTCAGTACGGTGATCGTTGTGCCGTGCACGATGCCTTGTGGGCCGATGTACATATAAGAACCGGCCGTCATCTGCCCGTATTGACTGACCCCCAGTGCATTGAACCGTTCCCAATCATCGGGTTTGGAGTAGTTGGGGATTACCATGCCGTTGGTTACGACCACACGCGGCGCTTCAGAATGCGAAGGGAAAAGCCCCATAGGATGTCCCGAATATACGACCATCGTTTGCTCGTCTGTCATTTGCGACAGGTATTGCATAGCGAGGCGGTATTGCGCCCAGTTTTGGAAAACAGCACCGTTGCCGCCGTAAGTGATCAGTTCATGGGGATGCTGTGCCACTGCGGGATCCAGATTGTTTTGGATCATCAACATGATCGCCGCGGCTTGTTTTGATTTTGCCGGATATTCTTCGATGGGTCTGGCATACATTTCATAATCAGGACGATAGCGATACATATATATCCTGCCGTATTTTTCCAATTCTTCGGCAAATTCAGGAGCCAACACTTGATGCAACGAAGAATTAAAATAACGCAGGGCATTCCGGATGGCCAGTTTTTTATCTTTTTTAGTTAAGATCTCCTTACGTTTCGGCGCATGGCTCACGTTGGTGTCGTACGGTTTCAATGGAGGAAGTTCCGCAGGGATCCCATTGATTATTTCTGATTTAAAATCCTGTACCATCTTTTATCTTGATTTAAATGTGCTTGAAAAAAATGAGGTGCAAATGTACGTGATTTTCCTCAAATTTTCACCTTATTTATCCTCATCAGTTTAAACAAAAATTTCGGCAGTGGTTTTTTACGGTTTTGTTTGAGGAGGTTGATGTACCATCCGAGTTTTCTGAGGACGGGGATTTTGTGGGTTTCCACGAACTCGATGAGCGTGCCGTCGGGGTCTTCGATATAGGTGAAATGGCCGCTGGCTTCGCCCATGTCGAATTGTTCGTCATGGGGACAGCTGTCCACGGTGAAAGGGAATCCTTTCTCTTGACAATATTTTTTCAGTCCTTTCATGTTAATCACGTCGAAGCAAATTTGTATGAATCCCGGATCTCCCCAGTATCGTCCCTCGAAGATTTTTTTCGGTTGGCGATCCAACGCCACCACTAATTCAATGGTGCTTTTTCCGAATAAATCCGAGAACGGTCCTTTGAAGGGTTCTGACTTGGCCAGCAACACCCGTCGGTAGCATTGATCGCCGCCGCGCATAAATTGCCAGTCGCCGAAAATGCCGGTCTTATCATACATCACTTGGTCATAGCCCAGAATATCTTGGTACAACGGCAGTGCCCGTTCGATATCGCTCACGCCAATCATTGCGCCTACGGTGCCGCCCGCCAGACGGTTCTCATCAATGTATATATACGTGTCCTCCACAATCTGGAAATAGTTCCCGAACGGGTCGAGCAGAAAAAAGGTCGGTTTGCCGTCGGGGGTAGGCATCACCTTGCTGATGTTTTGGTATTTCGTTGCAATCTCTTGATGAAACGCTTTCACGTTGCGACTTTTGATCTTCGCAGCGAAAATGCCAAGGTCGCCGATTTGGATGTCGAAGTCCACCGGTTGCGGTTTGCGTTCTGCGTAGTTCCACACCTCGAAACCGCCGCCACCCTGCAGGTTGATCGCAATGCAGGCACGCCGTTTCTGTGGGGTGTTTCCGGTGTAGGGCAACATTCGTTCTGCCACGGTATTGTCTTCCAATATTTTCACATCCATTTGAAAATGATCGATATACCACTTCCAAGATTCAGTGAAATCCATGGTGCCCACGCCCACTTGTTGTATCCCTGCGAAAAAATAGTCTTTCATGTTATCTTTTTTTGATGCGGGGCAAAAATAGAGAAAAATAGTGTTCCGTTTTTTCCTACTTTTGCAGCCTTAAACTTTAAAATAAAAATAACATGAAAAAATTAACACTAATCGTATTGTGTTTCTTGACGACAGGAATCCATACAACATTAACATCACAAAACACGAATATGACAGACGAACAAAAATTCAGTTATGCGGTCGGGTATAACACGGCGGAACAGTTGAAAAGTGGTGACATCACCATTGATCCGAACACCTTAATGCAAGGTGCAAAAGATGCCAATGCCGGCACCAGCCAATTCACAAAAGAGCAAATGGAACAGATTTTCATGCAATTGCAGATGAAAATGCAAGAGGCAATGAATAAAACGGTGAATGATGAAAAAGCCATAGGTGCGGCGTTTTTAGCGGAAAACAAGAAAAAAGAGGGCGTAGTGGAAACTCCCAGTGGTCTACAATACAAAGTGATCAAGATGGGCGACGGTGCGAAACCGACGGCTACCGATGTGGTGAAGGTTCACTACCATGGCACAACTCTCGATGGTGTGGTGTTCGACTCCTCCGTGGAACGTGGTGAAACGATCTCTTTCCCGCTGAACCGCGTGATCAGAGGATGGACGGAAGGCCTTCAGTTGATGCCCGTGGGTTCCAAATTTATCTTCTGGATACCTGCTGATCTGGCTTATGGCGACCAAGGCGCTGGTGCCCAAATCAAACCGGGTGCGACGCTGGTTTTCGAAGTGGAGTTGTTTGAAGTGAATCCGGAATAATTGTTTGGAAGTAGACAAGCAAATGAGTTAATTTGTCTACTCGTTAACCCCCTACCCCTATCATGAAAAAACAAAAATCCCATGCCCCAAACGACCTGTCCACCATAGAGAAGAAAGTGGTCGAGGTGCTTTCGGTGGGCGAGAATGTCAAGTATAATTATAAACAGATATCCGCCAAGATTGGTGTTTTCGACAAGGTTGGTCGGGAGGAGGTCAAACGGGTGATCGAGGATTTCATGGATAAGAAGATCCTGCTGAAAGCCGGACAGGGGAAGTACAAACTCAACCCGAAATATTTAAGTAAACAGTTCACTTTGCGGAACTATGTGACAGGACGGATCCAGATCACTTCTACCGGTGCGGCGTTTTTGATTCAAGACACGCCCGATACCGAGGATATTTTCATCGCTGACGGCAACTTGGGCAACGCATTGCATAACGATGTGGTGAAAGCACTGGTTTTCCCGCTTCGCCGCGGGAAAAAGATGGAAGGGCAAGTGGTGGAGGTGTTGGAACGGAGCAAAAAACAGTTGGTCGGCATTATCCAGATCAAGAAGAGTGTGGCCTATTTTATTCCCGACAATCCTTCGTATCGCCGGGATATCTTGATTCCTGCTCGTTTGCTGAAGAGCGCAAAAACGGGCGACAAGGTAGTGGTGGTGATCACCGATTGGGTGCAAGGCACCCGCAGTCCGCTGGGGGAAGTGGTTCACGTGTTGGGTAAACCGGGCGAGAAT
>JAITVP010000187.1 GCA_031285725.1 Bacteroidales bacterium | reverse complement strand
ATCGTTATTTCCCCGCCTGCCCGTCATCCCATCCTTTGGTATTTTTATTTTGAACATTCCACGCCGAAAATCCTGAAGAAGATCAACCCTGATCTCTATTTGTCCCCGGATGGCTGGATGCCGCTTGATTCGCCGTACAAAACCGTTAACGTGATCCACGATCTGAATTTCGCCCATTATCCGGAGTTTATTAAACCCGTTTTCCACAAATATTATAACCACTACTTCCCGAAATTCGCTACACAGGCGACCCGGATCGCCACCGTTTCCGAGTATACAAAACATGACATCCATGCTTTGTATCATATTCCTTTGAAAAAAATTGATGTTGTGTATAACGGTGCGAATCAAGATTTTAAGCCATTATTAGAGAGGGAGAAGCAAGCTGTTAGGGGACAACATACCCAAGGCAATCCTTATTTTCTTTTTGTGGGCATGATTTCCAAGCGCAAGAATTTAGATAATATTTTCCGGGCTTTCGACCTCTTTAAGTTAAATGAAGGAAACAGCCGGTTTAAATTGGTGGTGATTGGGGAGCGGAAATGGTGGAAAGGCGATATTGCTGATGCGTACGCAGTCATGCAACACAAAGAGGACGTTGTTTTTTTAGGTCGGGTGGGCCGCCAGGTTTTGTCGGAGTTGATGGGGACTGCCACGGCATTGCTCTACCCCTCGTTGTTCGAAGGGTTTGGTATTCCCATCATCGAAGCATTCCAGTCGGGTGTTCCGGTGATCACGTCCAACATCACTTCCATGCCGGAAGTGGCCGGCGATGCGGCACTCTTAGTCAACCCCTATTCCGTGGAGGAAATTACGGAGGCCATGAATAGTGTGATCTCCGATGATGAATTAGTTAAGTCATTGATTATTAATGGAAATAAACGGAAAGAAAAATTCTCGTGGGAGATCACGGCGGATAAATTATGGGACACCGTCGAGAAGGTGCTTTTTGAGTAAAAAAACGGAGAAACATTTTATTTTTTACACCATTAATGTCAAATATAAATCCTATTTTTGCACCAGTTTTAAAACACATTTCAACTAAAAAAATATAAACGTTTTAAATTAAAACAAAATGGACCTTAAAAAATTAATCGCCGATTTAGAAGAAAAAAACCCGGCACAACCGTTGTACATTCAGGCAGCGAAAGAAGTTTTGGAAACGATCGTTGATTTCGTGAATGAGAATCCGAAATACGATAAATATGCTATCGTAGAGCGCATTTTGGAACCGGAAAGAATCCTCCAATTTAAAGTTACTTGGGTGGATGACAGTGGGAAAATCCAAGTGAATCGCGGTTATCGTGTGCAGCATAACATGGCCATCGGACCTTACAAGGGTGGGATTCGCTTCCATAAAAACGTGAATCAGGACACGATGAAGTTCTTGGCGTTTGAACAAACGTTCAAAAATTCATTGACCACGCTTCCCATGGGTGGTGGCAAAGGCGGTTCAGATTTCGATCCGACCGGAAAATCAGAAGGCGAAGTGATGCGTTTTTGCCAGTCGTTTATGACTGAGCTACAAAAACATATTGGACCCGAAACAGATGTTCCCGCAGGTGATATAGGTGTTGGCGCACGCGAAGTAGGCTTTATGTTTGGACAGTACAAACGCATCCGCGGTGAACATGTGGGCGTTTTGACCGGAAAAGGTTTGAATTGGGGCGGTTCATTGATCCGTCCGGAAGCCACGGGTTTCGGTTCTATCTATTTCTTGCAAGGTATGTTGAAAGCGAAAAACGACACCATCGCGGGGAAAAGAGTGGCATTGTCGGGATTCGGCAACGTGGCTTGGGGGGCTGCCCTCAAGTTGGAAGAATTGGGAGCTAAAGTGGTTTGCATCTCAGGACCTGATGGGTATATCTTGGATGAAGACGGCATTGCAGGCGAAAAAATCGTTTACATGACCGAATTGCTGGCTACACGTAACAATGTATTAGCACCTTATGCGACAAAATACCCGAATGCGAAATTCTTCGCAGGTAAAAAACCATGGGAAGCGAAGGTTGATATTGCTGTTCCTTGTGCGATTCAGAATGAGTTGAACAAAGAAGACGCGGAGAAACTGGTTGCAAATGGTTGCCAATATGTGGTAGAAACTTCCAACATGGGCTGCACAGCTGATGCGATCACGTTTTTGCAATCCAAGAAGATCTCCTTCGCACCGGGCAAAGCTGCCAATGCGGGCGGCGTGGCAACGTCAGGATTGGAAATGTCTCAAAATTCAATGAAACTCTCTTGGACATGCGAGGAAGTTGACGAAAAATTGAAAGGTATCATGAATAATATTCACGATAATTGCGTGAAATATGGTACCGAAAAAGACGGTTACATTAATTATGTAAAAGGCGCCAATATTGCCGGATTCATCAAAGTGGCTGACGCTATGATTGATCAAGGCGTGGCATACTAATAAAATTGGCACATTGCAAAAAAAAGGCTCGGAAACGAGCCTTTTTTAGTTATTTGGTCATTGGAAAATACAGCGAATCTTAGTATAAAAAATTGTTATACGGATAAATCTGAATATGCAACTTCTTGATCTCCTCGTAGAGCATCTCTTTAAATTCGTCGATGTTTTCCTTATTTTTAGCGGAGATGAAGATCGTTTTGGTATTGGTTTTCGCCATCCAGGTCTGTTTTAGTTCTTCCAAAGTGATATTGCATTTTTCTTTGGGAGTGAGGTCGTCTTCCTCTTTTTCGACCCATGTGTAGTTATCTATCTTGTTGAAAACCGTGATGATCGGCTTTTCTCCGGCATTGATATCTTCCAGCGTTTTGTTCACAACCTCAATTTGTTCTTCAAAATCAGGGTGGCTGATGTCCACGATATGCAGCAGCAAGTCTGTTTCCCGAATTTCATCTAATGTCGACTTGAATGACTCGACCAGTCCGGTGGGCAGTTTGCGGATAAATCCCACCGTGTCGGAGAGCAGGAAGGGGAGATTGTTGATTACCACTTTGCGCACGGTTGTGTCTAGCGTGGCGAAGAGCTTGTTCTCCGCGAACACGTCCGATTTGCTGATAAGATTCATAATCGTGGATTTCCCCACGTTCGTATAGCCAACCAGCGCCACGCGGATGAACTGTTCCCGATTACTGCGTTGCGTTGATTTTTGCCGGTCTATCTCTTTCAATTTGCTCTTTAATAATGATATACGGTCTCGAATGATTCGACGGTCAGTCTCAATCTCCTTTTCTCCCGGGCCACGCATCCCGATGCCTCCCCGTTGTTTTTCCAAGTGTGTCCACATACGGGTTAATCGAGGTAAAAGATATTGATATTGAGCTAATTCAACTTGTGTTTTTGCATTCGCAGTTTGGGCCCGCTTGGCAAAAATGTCCAAAATGAGGCGAGTGCGATCTAAGACAGTACATTTTAGTACTTGCTCGATATTACGAGTTTGAGATGGCGACAATTCATCATCGAAAACCGCCAGTTCGATTTTATTCTCCTCAATATATTGTCCCACTTCCTCTAATTTTCCTGACCCCAAATATGTCCTGGGATCAGGGTAGGGAAGGTTTTGGATGATTTTTTTCACGGGGACACCGCCGGCGGTATCCACTAAGAAAGCCAATTCGTCCAAATATTCGTTCACTTTTTCAAATGGCGTCACCGGGGTCGCCACTCCGACCAACACCGCCCGTTCCGCTCTTATATCGTTTGTTAATAAAGTCATAGTTTCAATTTAAACGGCAAAAATACGAATAACTCAATAATTCAATAAATCAATGGTTCAATTTTGTATATTTGCCATCTTCAAAACAAGATTATGGTCAAGGTTGAAAACATCAAAAAAAGCTACGGGAATCTCACTGTGTTAAAGGGGTTAAACCTTGAAATTGCGGATCGGGAGGTTGTGACGATCGTGGGGCCTTCGGGGGCGGGGAAATCGACCTTGCTTCACATTGTGGGCACGCTGGATCGGCCTGATCAAGGGGAGATTTTCATTGATGGCACGCCTGTTTTTTCTCTTTCCGATGAGAAATTGTCGAATTTCAGGAATCGGAATATCGGTTTTGTCTTTCAATTTCATCATCTGTTGCCGGAATTCACGGCAGTGGAAAACGTGGCCATGCCGGCATTGATCGGCGGAGTGACTAAAAAACAAGCGTTGAAAAAGGCAGAGGAACTCTTGGATTTCATGCAGTTGAACGAACGGTTGTCGCACAAGCCTTCGGAATTGTCCGGCGGTGAACAGCAACGGGTGGCAGTGGCCCGGGCATTGATCAATAATCCAAAATTGGTGCTGGCCGATGAGCCTTCCGGCAATTTGGATACCGAAAACGCCATGACCCTGCACCAACTTTTTTTCGATCTGCGTAGGGAATTTGGACAAACGTTCGTTATCGTCACACATAATGAAGAACTGGCAAGCATGTCAGATACAAGGGTGGTTATAAAAGACGGGGAAGTTAGGGGATTGAATTGACAAGTATGAAAATTGATGATGATTATACACATAAATAACCTTAAATACAAGTAATTATGAACAATGAATTGAAAAACCTTTATCCCTCGGCGTTGTGGGAGTCATTTGCGTCTATTTGCAACATTCCGCATCCTTCTAAACATGAGGAACAAATCTTAACTTTTTTAAAAAATTGGGCTAAGGAGAACCAGATTGAATGCGAACAAGATGAAACTGGAAATCTGATTATGCGGAAACCGGCGACATCCGGTATGGAAAACCGCACCCCCGTGATTTTGCAAGGCCATGTGGACATGGTGCCACAAGCCAACAGCAACAAAAAGCATGATTTTGTGACTGACCCGATCCAAACAATCATAGGCCCTGATGGCTGGTTGCGCGCGGACGGCACAACACTGGGGGCGGACAATGGTATCGGTTGTGCGGCGGGTATGGCGTTGCTTTTAGCTAACAACGTGGAACACGGACCGATCGAAGTGCTGCTCACCATGGACGAAGAGACCGGTATGACCGGTGCGTTCGGTTTGAAAAAGGGATTTGTAAAGGGCGACATCTTGATCAATCTCGATTCTGAAACCGAGGGCGAAATGTACGTGGGTTGTGCGGGCGGTCTCGATGCGAACATCGAAGATGATTACACATTGGAACCGACCCAAGAAGGCATGGTGGGATATAGAGTGTTTATCTCCGGCTTGAAGGGCGGTCACTCCGGCATGGATATCAATTTGGGAAGAGCAAATGCCAATAAATTGATAACCAGATTATTGCAAAAAAGCATCGCAGGGTATGGTATCCGAATTTGTAGCATCCATGGTGGCAGTTTGCGCAATGCGATTGCCCGCGAAGCGGAGGCGATCATTGCTGTTAACGGCACTGACACAGCACTTTTCGAAGACATGGTGAAGAATTTCACGGATGTGTTGAAAAAAGAGTTTCATGCCACGGAACCGGATTTAAGGATCGAATTGACATCTGTACCCACACCGGCGCAAGTGGTGGCAAAATGTTGTGACGAACGAATTTTGCACATGGCTTTCATCTTGCCGCACGGCGTGTTGCGGATGAGTGACAATATGAAGAATTTGGTAGAAACTTCCAATAATTTCGCCATTTTTAAAATGGAAAACGGTAAATTGTTGATGGCTAACTTGATCAGAAGTTCGGTGGATTCGGCGAAAGAAGCGGTAGGTGAGAAGATGAAATCAATTGCTGAACTGGCTGGCGCCAAACTATCGCTAACGGGCGGCTATCCTGGCTGGAAACCCAATATGCAATCCCCGATCTTGAAAACTGCCATGAAAACCTACATGGAAAAATATGGCGTGGAACCCAAAATCATGGCGATCCATGCCGGTTTGGAATGCGGATTGTTCGGCGTGAACTACCCGCACTGGGATATGATCTCCTTTGGCCCAACCATCCTCAACCCGCACTCTCCCGATGAAAGAGTCAATATCGAAAGCGTTGGGAAATTCTGGGACTTCTTGGTCGCATTGATGAAGAACATCCCCGTGAAGGAATAAAAGTTGGCGAAGGGAGAAAGGAAGACCTCCATTCTCCCTTCGCCTCTCTCCTTTTTTATGGAAAGACTAGACAAACTCCTCACTCATCGCGGTTTTTTCCATTCCCGAGAGAAGGCGCAGGATGCTATTGCACACCAGACGGTGAAAGTGAATGGACTATTGGTGGACAAACCCTCCAAATTGGTGGATGAAGAGGTTGACATTGAGGTTATTGACATTTTTAACCGCTATGTGAGCAGGGGCGGGTTGAAACTGGAAAAGGCCATTGCTGATTTCGGATTGGATTTTATGGGGAAACGAGTGCTTGACCTCGGGGCCTCCACAGGCGGATTTACGGATTGTACTTTAAGACACGGAGCATCAATTTGTTACTGTGTGGATGTGGGTACAAATCAGTTGCACAAAACATTGCAGAACCATCCACATGTGAAAAGTATTGAACAAAAAGATTTTAGAGACCTGAAACAGGAAGATATTGACAATCTTCCCGTTGATTATATTGTGGCCGATTTGTCGTTTATCTCCTTGACTTTTCTTTTCCCCCACGCTCGACCGTTTTTGAAAGAATATGGCGAAATGCTTTTGTTGATCAAGCCACAGTTTGAAGCTGGAGCATCGTTTTTGAACAAGAACGGTGTGGTGACAGACGAGAAAGCCTACAAAATCGCCATACAGAAAGTGGTTTCCGAAGCATTGAACCACGGGTTCTATCTTCAAAATCTCACTATCTCCACATTATTTGAGGTCAATAAAAATGTTGAATTCTTGGCCCTTTTTTCGTTAAGAAGCTCTTCTTTTAACGTGAAATATCCCCAACTGTTGGAAGAGGTGAAAAATTTGAGAAAAAGTTTGAAGAAAAAGTGAGCGATAAGCAGATTATTATGAAATTTCTCGAAAAATTAGCCAAACAACTTGTAAACAATCATGATGATTTTAGCCGCATCGCCATTGTATTGCCAGGGCGGCGTGCTGGTCGCATCTTATTGAAATACATAGCGATAGAAAGGAAAAAAACTTTCTTTGCTCCGACCATTTTTACCATTGACGAATTCATCGAATCGCTCTCATCCCGGAAAAAAGTTTCGGATGAGGAGTTGCTCAAGCGGTTGTATGTAATTTACAAAGAGACAGCCTATAGTAATGACAAGACTTTCAGCATGTTCTATCCTTGGGCGGAAACGTTCTTGCAAGACATTAACGAGGTGGATCTGCAGTTGGCCGATGCCCAGGCTATCTTCTCCAATCTTTCGGAAATCAAGGAGTTGGAGATATCTTTCGCTAAACAGGAATTGTCGGATAATCAACGAAAATATCTGGCTTTTTACAGAAATCTCTACGATCTTTATGCGAAACTGAATCAACAGCTGGAAGAGGCTGAATTGGCGTATTCGGGTGCGATTTACAAAAACGTAGCGTTGAATATTGCGGAATATGCGGAGAAAGATCGTTTCGAGAAGGTCTATTTTGCAGGATTGAGTGCTTTTACGCCTGCCGAGTTTGCTATTATCGACCATTTTTTATCTTCAAAAGGTGCGGAGATCTTTTTCGATTTTGATCCTTTTTATGAAAATAGCACTCCATTGCTCATCGGAAAGATTAAGCGGAATCTGAGTGACATTCCTTTGAATTGGGTAGCTAATGATTATCAAACTATTCCGAAAAAGATCAAGGAAGTGGCGGTTTCGGGGATGTATAATCAAATTTATTACGCCATCCGCAAAATTAAAGAGATTGAGGTGAGGGAAGGCTCACTGGACGACACGGCGTTGGTTTTTGCGGACGAACAATTGATTTTACCTTTATTGCACGCCTATTTCTGTGAAAATGCCAATTTAACGATGGGTTACCCTTTCAGCGAAACTGCCGCAGTTCATTTGGCAAAACATTATATTAATTTGATTAAGAATAGTTTCCGTTTTCAAGAGATTCGAAATACAAAAGATACATTGTATTATTATAAAGATATTGTTACCATTCTTGAAAATCCGATGGTCTGTAATCTGTTATCAACAAACAAATCTCAGTCGGATACCTTGAAATTCTTGAAAAACAATAATAAATCATTCTACAGTTTTGAAGAAATAAACCAAATTAATGCTGCAATTTTATTTCCGAAACCGGAAAAAGGGGTATTCTTTATTGAGGAATTAATCAGGATTTTTCAATCGTTGTCGCAGGCACACACAGGGAAAGATAATTTAGCCCATCCATTGTTGATTGTGCAGCAATTATTATCGGAAGTGTATGATTTTTTGAAAGATATGCCAAGCAACGATTTTGATTTCAGCACGGTGGGTTATTTTTTCGACAAGAAAACCCGTCAACTTTCTATTCCGTTACGAGGCGAATATGACAAGGGATTGCAAGTAATGGGATTGTTAGAGTCGCGGGCGTTGGATTTCAAAAATGTTATTTTGTTATCAGTAAATGAAGGCGTTTTGCCAAGCAATACCTCTCAAAACTCTTTGATTTTGTTCGATTTAAAGCGTCATTTCAACTTGCCGTTGATTCGTGAAAAAGAAACCGTTTTTGCTTACCATTTTTTCCGATTACTACAGCGAGCGGAAGATATTACGTTGATTTACAATGAAGACGCTTCAGATTCGTTGGCGGAACGTAGTCGTTTTATTGCTCAGCTGCATTATGAGATCGAGGCACAACATTGCGGGAATATTCGATACGAGAAAGAACATTTTTCGGTGAATATTCCGGACATTAATTCTGCTCAAATTATTGTTAAAAAGGACGAGAAAGTATTAGATATTCTGTGTTCTAAGAAATACTCCGCCTCGTTATTGTCGAAATATATCAATTGTCCGTTGCAATTCTATTTTCAGGGCGTGTTGGGCTTGAAACCGCCGCAAACTATTTCGGAGGAGATGGAGCAGAACATCATGGGTACTATTATTCATGCTGTAATGGAAAATGTTGTTAATCAAATCATTGAAAATCCATCTGAAAAAAAAAATATCTTGAAAAGTGCTATCCATGGTATCGAAGCCATGGTGTTGAAGAAAATTGCAGACGTGCCGGATTTGAAAAATGTCGATTTAGAAAAGGGAAAACCGTTTTTGTACACGGAAATCATCAAAAAATATCTGCTCAATTATTTGAATATCATGCTGCATGATGATGACCCGATTGACTTTATTTCTTGTGAGAAAAATATTGACACACAACTAGATATAAACGGACAAAAGATCACCGTCACCGGTGTCATTGACCGGATCGATCGAAAAGGTTCCGAGGTGCGGATTTTAGATTACAAAACGGGAAAAGTATCCAAGGAGGATTTGACTGCGAATGATATGCAAGATATTTTCACCTCCCCCGAGTTGAACAAGCTCTTTCAATTGATGATGTATCTCTACTTGTATTGCAAAGATTTGGAAACAAACGAGCAGAAAATACCCGATGCCATCACATTGGGTATTGTGAGTTTTATACAATTAAATAAAGACAAACAGGAAAAATTAGTTATGCCCACTTTTAAAGACTATGTAAAGAACGATATTTCCTATAGGGAACTTTACGATCTGTTTGCCAACGGATTATCCAAACTCTTTTCCGAAATTTTAGATGAAAACCAAAATTTCGTACAAACCCAAGATGAAAAACGCTGCCGGTATTGCGATTTTTTGGCCGTTTGCGGAAGAGGGACAAGTTAACGAGCAGATGCGCGCTTGTCAACTTTTTTCCTATTTTTGCACCTTTATGAAAAAGAACGAAATTCTTGCACTTCAGTCCGCCTTGAAGACGGCGAAAAAACTTGCGAT
>JAITVP010000113.1 GCA_031285725.1 Bacteroidales bacterium | reverse complement strand
GATCTTTTTCAAGATAGCGTCTGCCACATCGGTATTGATATGTAGATATTTGTCTAATAATCGGCAAACCACATCATTGACATAATTTCGCACCGTTTGTCCACCAGGTGCCATATATTGCGATCCCAGTTTGGTTTTAGTTTGCGATTCGAAAATCGGTCCTTTGATTTTGATGGAGATGGCTGCCACCACGGAATTCCGCACATCGTTCGGATCGAAATCTTTCTTGTAGAAATCGCGGAACGTTTTTACAAGTGCCTCGCGGAAAGCTTGTTGATGCGTACCGCCTTGCGTGGTGTTCTGGCTGTTCACGAAACTGTAATACTCCTCGCCATACCGCCGGTTGGTGTGCACCAGTGCAAATTCAAAATCATCTTCCTGCAGGTGGATGGGCGGATAGAGGATGTCATTGCCCACATTGTTGTTCAACAAGTCGAGCAGACCGTTTTTGGAAAGGAATCGTTTCCCGTTGAAAATGATGGTTAATCCTTTATTTAGATAGACATAGTTCCACATCATCTTCTCGATATATTCAGTATACCAATGGAAATTCTCGAAAATCGTGTCGTCGGGGACAAAAGAGATCATTGTACCATTTTGCTCGGTGGTTTTCTCCATTTTGGATTCAGACGTTTTTTGTCCGCAGGAGAACTCGGCGTTTTTCTCTTTCCCATCGACAAAACATTGCACGATAAAACTGGTAGATAGCGCATTCACGGCTTTTACCCCCACGCCATTCATCCCGATAGAGTTGTCGTAGGCATCACCGGAGTCGAACTTCCCGCCGGTGTTGATCTTGGAGACACAATCTACCATTTTATTTAACGGGATACCTCGTCCAAAGTCACGCACAGTAACCCGTTGCTCCTTGATGGTCACTTCGATTGCCCGTCCGTGTCCCCGCATAAACTCATCAATGGAGTTGTCGATCACCTCTTTCAATAACACATAAATCCCGTCATCGTGGGCGGAACCATCGCCCAACTTCCCGATATACATTCCGGGACGGGTTCGGATGTGTTCATCCCACGATAAAGTAATGATACTGTCGTCTTTATAATCAGCCATATCAGCGCTTTCTGTTTAAAATTTCATGAACGCGAAGATAACGAAAAGAGGCGAGTTATACATAGACAAGTAAACGAGAAACGGGTAGACACGTAGATGGATCTCGCCTGTCTACTTGTCTACCCGTCAACTTGTCAACTAAAAAAATTAGTTACTCAATGTAAATGTAATGGGCAATTGGAAATAGGAACGAACGGTTTGCCCGTTGTGAACAGCCGGTTTCCATTTTGGCATGATGCTGATAATCCGGATCGCTTCGGCATTGAAGATTTCCGCTGTTGACATGGTGATCTTTGCGTTGGATGGTTTTCCATCTTTTTCAACCACAAACTCCACGATCACTGTACCATTCAAATTCAACTGCACGGCGGTTTCAGGATACCTGGTGTTAGCGTAAAGGAATTTGTACAACTCCTCCGTTCCACCTGGAAATTCTGCCGGGTTTTGCGCATAACGAACAGGAATTTCCTCAACGACAGCTTCTACTATTTCTACTTGTTGTATGTCATTCACAACTTCATCTTCGTCAAATTCCTGGTTGAAGAGATCCCAGTTATCGTCCACGATAGTGTTGTCATCCACGATCTCGATGATCGCCTCTTGTTGCTGCTGCTGTTGGGGTGGTTCCGGCGGGGGGGCATCTGTGGCCAAAACATCTTCCTCCATCACCATGATCACCTCCTCGTCCGCCATCACGTAGCCAGGACCGCTGTCTTGCGTGGCGAAAAGTTCCAGCCCAAAATAAACCAAACCTAAAACCAAAACTAAACCGAGAGCTAAGAATGTTCCTCTTTTACCCTCAAGATCGCCTTTTGCTGATTTTTTCTGGATCATAATTTTATTGTTTATAATGTATAATACTACAATTTTTAGCAACGGCAAAAATAGCAATTTTATTTTATCCGCCGTTGACGAATACCATTTTTTTATTACTTGATTTTTTTGTTACTTTTGCGCACGCTGTTTTTTTAAAAACACAATATTAAATATGAAAAAAACCACCCGAATCATCGTGATATGCTTAATCATCTTTTTGATTGCCGGCATCATCTTTTTTCCGAAAATCAAATCTCTTTTTGCCAAAGAAAAGGAGGAACCCACTGTTGCGCCCTTGCCACAACAACAAGCCCTGAGTGTTAATGCCATCATTTTGGATTACACCACGTTAACTGATATTTTCCGTACCAAAGGGATTTTGATTCCCGACGAAGAAGTGGATCTCACATTTGAGACCTCCGGAAAAATCACAAATATCTACTTTAAAGAAGGTCAGGAAGTTAAAAAAGGTGAATTGTTAGCCAAGGTAAATGACGAAACGTTACAGGCCGAACTGGCGAAATTGCAGGCGCAGTTGCCGCTGGCAGAAGATAAAGTGTTTAGACAGAAAGCGTTATTTGAGAAAGACGCCGTGAGTCAAGAGGCTTATGAAATGGTTTCCACCGAATTGGAGACATTGAAAGCCGACATCAATTTCACCAAAGCCCGCATCAACCAAACCGTACTGTGCGCACCGTTCGACGGCATTGTCGGCTTGCGTGTGGTGAGTGAAGGAGCATATGCATCGCCCACCACGGTCATCACCCATCTCACCAAAATCAAACCGCTGAAACTGGAATTTTCGGTAAACGAAAAACAATCTACCGATATCCGGGCGGGAAAATTACTGAATTTCACGGTGGAAAACGATCTTTCCGTCTACACCGCCAAAGTTTACGCCGTGGAATCCAAATTGGACGAAAAAACATTATCATTGAAAGCCAGGGCGTTATACAACAACGCCAACGGAAAACTCCAACCTGGCCGTTCCGCCACGATCGAGATCACGATGGACGAAATCCACAATACGTTGACAATTCCCAGTGCGGCCACATTGGCGGAGATGGGACAAAGTATCGCCTACATTTACAAAAACGGCAAAGCCCAACAAGTGAACGTGAAACGGGGTGCCCGTACCGCTTCGGAAGTACAAATCCTCGAAGGACTGCAAGTCGGCGACACCGTGTTAACCACCGGTGTCATGCAACTCCGAGATGGAATAGCCGTGAAGATTAATCAGATAACAGGCAAGTAACAGTTGCTGTTACTTGTAATTAATGTGACATCTATCTATTGTTTCACCAGTTTAAGCGTGGCAACATGACCGTTGCTCAGTTCAACAAAAAGGCAATACGTGCCGGCCGGGAAGTTTTGTACATAGATGGTATCGTTATTCCCTTGATAGATCTTTTGCCCGTTGAGGTTGTAAATGATGACTTCTTTCACCGGTTGGCTTCCGGTAATGGTAACATTTGAAACGGCAGGATTGGGATATGCGGCAACAAAATTCAACTCCGATTCTTTAATCCCAAGTTCGCCCGCTTTGGCGGAGAAAAACAGCGACAGCGGGAAATTTCCTTGAGATCCTGTGAAAACGGCATCGGGCACTTCAATTTTGAATGTGTGTTCGCCCTGCATTACTTGTTCAAGTTCAATCACCCGTGTATCAATCACATCACCGGGACACCAATTGCTGAAAGATTGCCATTGCGCATCTGTTTTGGAAGTCGTGCCGTAAATCCCGTTCGACTGGGTATTATACACTCTAAACGGCTCGCACGTTTGCCTGCCCGGTTTATAAGTCAACACCTCCTCGTTGTCGAAATATGCATAGTGCCACCTCCGGTTATACTCTTCCCCACCGGTATTGGCGCCGTGATTCGAAGTGATCAGGAAAAAGCGGGCATTTATCGCATTTTGGTCAATAGAAAACCGGATGCTTTTTGTCGTTTGCCCGATCACATCGGTACCTGCTTCCTGATAATTGTTGAATCTCTGTTTGAAAAACAACGGTACAAACACACGGTCGTCTTCCAATCCCCCACCATCCGATGAGGTGAAAAAGCTCACGCTTCCGTAAAACACGTCATTCCGGTCGGCGCATCCGGCCACTTGGGTATTAGCAGCGTATGGCACCCCAAAAACATCCAATTCCAACCAATAATCATAAGTATTACGAAGATTGATGTCTTTAAAAACGGATTCCAAGTAATCCACGTTGAAAAGATAGGGTACCGTGTCGGGCTGCCTGTTTTTATTCATAAACGGCGTAATGAACCGCCCCAACTCAATCCGTGTCACACTATCGGGATGATAGGTCTCCGCATTTTTCGGAACGAAAGCCAAGTTCACATGTGCGGGTCGGTCGTAATTATCACAAGCCGCCTTAATGATAACTTGCAACGTAATCGACTCTCCAAACAGGTTCAATTGTTCCTCACTCATTTTCGTAGTCACCAAACTGGTTCTCAAGCGGATCACCCCCTCGGGTGCCGGCACGATCTCATTCGCCAATTGCTCTAAATTATTGTATCCGTCATAAAACAGAATCTCGTCATAAAACTTCAATTCTGTCTCTTGAGCGAAAAGGGGGAATATGAGAGCGATGCTCAAAATGATTAGGAAAGAATGGATGATTTTTTTCATAGGAATTAGGGGTTTTGAAAGTTAGGGGGCAAAGATAGGAATTTTGGGAGAGATTTTCCTCTTGCTTATAAATTAAATTTCTATTATCTAAAATATTCTCCTCTTTCCGTTGATATGTGGTATCTTTTTATTGAGAAAACTATTTTTATGTTACTGTGATTATCAACCGAAGCGGAATGTAAAAAATCTGTTTCAAACTTCATTTTTCATTCCACGTGTTCTTTTTCTCCTGTGCATCTCTTCCCTTTGTATCAAAAACTTGTTATCTTTGCACCGCAATAAAGATTTTTACATGGTTGATAGCAACAAGATCAGAATCGTGCCGGATTTCCCTACCGAGGGGATAAAGTTTTATGATATAACCACTGTTCTCGGCGATCCGACCGAATTTCAAAACGTGTTTCAGGTTCTCTTGACGAAGGCCAAAAAGATGAATCCCGATGTGATTGTGGCATTGGAGGCGCGAGGCTATTTTTTCGCACCGGCCTTGGCGTTGGAATTGAAAATCCCTTTCGCCCCAATCCGGAAAAAAGGAAAATTGCCTTTTGTCACGTACATGGAAACCTACAATTTGGAATATGGCCAAGCCTCTATCGAAATCCACAACGATGCAATAAAACCACACAGCCGGGTGTTGCTGTTCGACGATGTGTTGGCAACCGGCGGTACGGCAAAAGCAGCCGTTAATCTCATCAACCATTTTGATCCACAGGAAATTACAGCATTATTTTACGTGGAGTTGCCGGAGTTGAACGGGCGGGAAAAGCTGAAAGAGGTGAAAAACATCGTGAGCCTTATCCGAGTTTGAGTGCATAATTCATTTAATTAATCACATAAATAGAGAGATATGAAAAATATTGATTGGAAAAACTTACCTTTTGGTTATGTAAAAACCGATTACAACGTGCGCTGCTATTTCCGCGACGGCAAATGGGGTGAATTGGAAGTGTGTTCTTCCGAACAGATCACTATGCACATGGCGGCAACTTGCCTGCACTACGGACAAGCTGCTTTTGAAGGTTTAAAAGCTTACCGTGGAAAAGACGACAAAGTACGCCTTTTCAGATGGGAAGAAAATTGCAAACGGTTGAAACTCTCCGCAGAGACGATCCTGATGGAACCCGTTCCCGAAAAGATCTTCAAAGAAGCGTGTTTCAAAGTGGTGCAACTCAATTCCGAGTACATTCCTCCTTACGGAACCGGTGGTTCCCTGTATCTCCGTCCGTTATTGATCGGCACCGGTGCAAAAGTGGGTGTTAGTCCGGCAGATGAGTATCTATTCATGATTTTCGTGACTCCGGTAGGTCCCTATTTCAAAGAAGGGTTCAAACCGGTAAAGATGCAGATTGTGAAAGATTTCGACCGTGCGGCTCCAATGGGTACCGGTCATGCGAAAGTGGGCGGCAACTATGCGGCGAGCTTGCGTGCCGGCGACCGGGCGCATAAAGAGGGCTTCGCAGCATCTATTTTTGCTGACGCTAAAACCAAAACGATGATCGACGAAGCGGGTCCGGCGAATTTCTTCGGTATCAAAGACGGCAAATACATCACTCCCGATTCATCGTCTATCTTACAGTCAATCACTAATATGAGTATTCGTCAAATTGCCACAGAACTCGGTCTGACCGTGGAACGGCGACACGTGATGCTCGATGAACTGAGCACTTTCGAAGAAGCGGGTGCATGTGGCACGGCAGCGGTGATCTCCCCAATCGGCCTAATCCAAGACCGCGAAACAGGAAAAGAGTACGTTTATTCCAAAGACGGACAACCCGGCCCATGGTCCACGAAACTCTATAAATACTTGACTGGCGTGCAATACGGCGAAATGGAAGACAAGTTTAATTGGTGCGAAGAGGTAAGGTTAACATAATTTAACTTTTCGACCATTTTATTTATGGTAAAGTGATTTGTTTTATTGTAATTTTGCCCCAAATTATTTATCCATTAAAAAAATGAAGATGAAAAAATTATTTGCCTTTTTTGCAGTAGCTGTATTCTTTTTTGCAGCTTGTGGAAACAAAGCTACCACAACCGAGGAAACAACTACAGCACAAGACATGGAACAAGTGGAAACACAAGAGCCTGTAGCTGACATGGAACCGATTGACGAAGTAACTCCGGAAGATGCTACCACAGAAGAAGTTGCTCCGGTTGAAGGAGAAGTTCAAGCATAAGCTATGATGTAGTTAAAAAAAAGGGACTGTTCGGAAGAACGGTCTCTTTTTTTAGGAGTTAATATGAAACCCTCTCTCATTTTCACCCCCTGTCAAATCGGCCCGATTACGTTGCGGAACCGGACGATCCGGTCGGCGGCATTTGAGAACATGTGCCATGACAACAAACCCTCGCAGGAACTTTTTGATTATCACGTCAGTGTCGCCCAGGGAGGGATCGGGAT
>JAITVP010000130.1 GCA_031285725.1 Bacteroidales bacterium | reverse complement strand
AAGGTATGATGAATGACGGATTCATAGAAATCAAAGGGGCTAAAGTTAATAATCTCAAAAACATAGATGTAGAAATTCCCCGGAACAAATTAGTGGTCATCACCGGATTGTCCGGATCGGGAAAGACTTCGTTGGCGTTCGACACATTGTATGCCGAAGGGCAACGGCGTTATGTGGAAAGTCTCAGTTCGTACGCGCGGCAGTTTATGGGGAAAATTTCCAAACCCGAAGTGGAATACATCCGGGGCATTCCGCCCGCCATCGCCATCGAGCAAAAAGTGATCAACCGGAACACTCGCTCCACCGTGGGGACAACCTCCGAAATTTACGAATACTTGAAACTGCTGTTCGCCAGGATCGGGAAAACTCACTCGCCGGTGACCAACAAGGAGGTGAAACGCCACCATGTCGCCGATGTCATCCAGTATATCAAACAACAACCACCTGAATCGAAAATATACATCCTCTCCCCCATCCACTTAGTATCGGGACGGGATTTGACAGAACAGTTAGCAGTCTTACAGAAACAAGGATTCAACAAAGTGATGTATTATAAAAATATCACCGACGTGGAGGAGTTGATCCCGAAGTTGCGCAGGGCCAACAACAGCAATGACATATACCTTTTGATCGACCGGATCAAATCGGAATCGGTGGCAGGCCATCTATCACGTTTGGCGGATTCTATCCAAATAGCGTTCAAGGAAGGAAAGGGAGAATGCATCATACAGGTTGATAATGAGCGTGTTTCACAGAAAAATTTCAGCAATCTTTTCGAATTGGACGGCATTGCCTTCGAAGAGCCCTCGGTGAATCTTTTTAGTTTCAACAATCCTTTCGGCGCTTGCAAAACATGCGGCGGGGCGGGCATTGTTGATGGTATCAGTCCCAATTTGGTAATCCCGGATCCTTCGCTTTCCGTGTATGACGAGGGAGTTGTTTGTTGGAGAGGCGAAAAAATAGGTGAATGGTGGAAACATTTCATGACGAACGCCACCAAGAAAGGATTCCCAACACACCGCGCCATCGAAGCTCTCTCTCCTGAAGAGTATGATCTGCTGTGGAACGGCGATCCGGACAATGACATCCACGGCATCAACCAGTTTTTCAAATTTGTGGAAAACAATATTTACAAGGTGCAATACCGGGTGCTGATGTCGCGCTACCGGGGACGAACAACTTGCCCCGATTGCCACGGAACACATCTCCGACCTGATGCCAACTATGTGAAAATCAGGGAAAAATCAATCTCAGACATCATCACAATGCCCATTGACGGGGTGCATGAATTTTTCTCCGAATTTAAATACAAAAACGAGGAAGAGACTCAAATTGCCACGCATATCATCCATGAAATTGTTAAAAGAACTGGTTTTTTAGTGGATGTGGGATTGGGGTATTTAACGTTGAACCGGGGCAGCCGCACCTTGTCAGGCGGAGAGTCGCAACGCATCAACTTGGCCACAGCATTAGGCAGCAGCTTGGTCGGGTCATTGTACATTCTGGACGAACCCAGCATCGGCCTCCACTGCCGCGACACCGAAAACCTGATCAAGGTGCTGGAACACCTTCGCGACATCGGCAACACCGTGGTCGTGGTGGAACATGACGAGGAGATTATCCGGAAAGCCGACTACATCATTGACATCGGCCCCGAAGCCGGCCGGTTGGGAGGAGAGGTTGTTTTTAAAGGCTGTTTTGACGATCTTGTGAAAGAAAAAAATAATCTGACGGCCGAATATTTACGAGGCATGGATCATCCCGGCACATCCGGAACCAAAAGCATCCCGCTACCCGAAAGACGGAGAAAATGGCGGAATAGTGTCGACATTATCGGGGCAAAAGAACATAACCTCGCAAATATCAACGTGAAAATTCCACTGGAAGTTTTCGTGGTCGTCACCGGCGTAAGCGGTTCGGGAAAAACCACCCTGATCCGCGATATTCTCTATCCGGCATTGCAGCGTAAACTGGAGGGAAGCAACGAGATTCCGGGTAAACATACCCGTATCGAATTCGACCCGAACACATTGAAGGAAGTGGTCATGGTAGATCAAAACCCGATTGGCCGTTCCTCCCGTTCCAATCCGGTCACCTATATCAAAGCATACGACGACATCCGCGAACTGTTCGCCTCGCAACCGCTGGCGAAACAACGCAACTACAAGCCCAGTTTTTTTTCCATGAACGTGCAAGGTGGGCGATGCGAGGAGTGTCAAGGCGATGGTTTGGTGAACATCAGTATGCAGTTTATGGCGGATATACAACTGAAATGTCCAGAATGTGAAGGTAAAAGGTTCAAAGACGAGGTGTTAGATATCAAGATCGAAGGCGTGGCCATCAACGATATGTTGGACATGACCATCAATCAAGCCGTGGAGTTTTTCGATTCGCTGAATGAATCAAATCCCAGGCGTCACGTTCTCAGGAAATTGCTATATCTGCAAGAAGTTGGATTGGGCTATTTGAAAATGGGCCAACCCTCCTCCACCCTCTCTAACGGGGAGGCGCAGCGAGTGAAATTGGCCTACTACCTGTCGCAAGAAAACAGCACCCACAAAAGTCTTTTTATCTTCGACGAGCCGACCACCGGCCTGCATTTCCATGACATCAATAAATTATACCAATCATTCAACAAACTGATCGAATTAGGCAACACGGTCATTGTCATAGAACACAATCTCGAAATTATCAAATGCGCGGATTGGATCATTGACCTTGGTCCGGAAGGCGGAAGCGGCGGCGGTAAAATCGTTTCCGAAGGCATACCCGAAAAAATCGTCAATATAAAACAGTCATACACGGGAAAATGCCTAACCGGCAAAGTAAGAGGTGAAAGGCGAGAAAATTGAATTGCATAGGCCGTTCCCACCAAACGACACGCACCGTTAAGGGGTTATTTTGCTTGCTTTTTGCCAGTAAAACAATAGCTTGCTTTGACGGATTTAGGAAAAATGGAGCAAGTCGAGAGAGTGTTTTTTAGGTTTCATACTATATGCCGTGAAAAAGATTTGGTAAGGATGTTCCTTTCAAAGAAAAATAATTTTTATTTCCTTTTTTTCTAATTTCAACAAAATCTAACTTTTTCAATTCTTTTGTCAGTTTATCCGATTTCCAATCCAAATTTAGTTTTCTAAGAATATCATTGGCAGATAATGGTGTGTTTTGTAAAATGTTTTTAATGCTAAGTACTGGTTGTAAATTAGATTAAATTATTATCTTTGCATCCCAGTATGGGACGAGTAAATACCCCTGATCTAACCACAACGCAGCGTAAGGAGTTAGAGACAGGCCTAAA
>JAITVP010000127.1 GCA_031285725.1 Bacteroidales bacterium | reverse complement strand
CGATGGACACCCTTGGCTTTGGCTAAACACTTCCCACTATCAGGGTGTGTCAGGGACTTGCACCCATTAGAATATACCCATGCTGGGCGAACTAAAAAAAGCACTGAATGATTATCCATCCAGTGCTTGATTATTTCATCGAATAAACGATGTGAAATTATTTCTTAGTTTTAATTTTTTGTTTTTTCACAAAATCAACCACTACATCTTTCAAATCCGGTTTGCCTATTTCTTGCAATTCGTATCCGATTTTCACGGTAGGTTTCTTGATTTTGATGATTCTGTTGATATCGATCGGAGTGGCGATCAATACCACATCACAGGGGGTTTTCGCAATGGTAGCTTCAAGGTCTTTCACTTGTTGCGCGCTATAGCCCATAGACGGCAAAATCGGTCCCAAGTTGGGATAATGGTCGAACGTCTCTTTCAATTTACCCACCGCATAAGGTTTCGGGTCAACCAGCTCCGCCGCGCCATATTTCATGGCGGTCAAGCTTCCGTAGCTGTATTTCACTTCGCCGTGTGTCACCGTCGGACCTTCTTCAATCACGAGGACGCGTTTGCCTTTGATCAGTTCCGGTTTGTCCACAAAAGTGGGAGAAACAGCGTCAATCACCATTGCTTCCGGATTGGCTTTTCTCACGTTTTCTCTCACCAACATCAAATCATCCAAATTAGCGCTTTCGATTTTGTTGACAATCACAACGTCCGCAATTCTCAACGTGGTTTCGCCCGGATAGTAGCTCAACTCGTGGCCGGCTCTTTGCGGATCCACCAATGTGATCATCAAATCGGGTCTGATGAACGGGAAGTCATTGTTACCACCGTCCCAAAGGATAATATCCGGATTTTCCGCTTCCGCTTGACGCAGGATCGCTTCATAATCAATACCGGAATAGATCACGGTATCTCTCATCACGTGCGGTTCATACTCTTCCATCTCTTCAATGGTGCACTCATGTTTTTGTAAATCTTCCACGGTAGCGAAGCGTTGAACGGCTTGTTTCGCCAGGTCGCCGTAAGGCATGGGGTGTCTGATTGCGATCACCCTGAGACCCAATGCTTTAATTTCGTCCACAATTCTTCTGGAAGCCTCGCTCTTTCCACCGCCGGTTCTCACCGCACCGGTAGCAATCACCGGTTTTGTTGATTTCAACATGGTAGAGTCCAATCCGAGAAGGGTAAAATCAGCGCCAGACGCATTGATGACAGCCGCAAGGCTCATCAATCTGTTATACGGCACATCGCTGTATGCGAAAACACACTCTTGCACATTGTGTTTCTTGATTAGGCCAACCAATTCTTCCTCAGCCACGATTGGAATACCTTTCGGATATAAATCCTTGCCTGCCAATACCGCCGGATATTTTTTACCGTCGATGTCGGGAATTTGAGCGGCCGTGAAAGCTACCACATTATAATTCTCGTTTCCTCTGAAAAATGTATTGAAGTTGTGGAAATCTCTTCCTGCAGCTCCAATAATAATTACGTTTTTTTTCATAAACTTTTGTATTTAAGTTGTTTATAATAAGGTGATTGTTGTCTATAAGGCGGCAAAGGTACAATTTTTTCTTTAAAAAATCTTCTTTTTTCTTTTCAACAACTCAACTCCAGCCACTCCTCTTCCCGACGGGCAATTTGCCGTTTCACATCCTCATAGTGTTGGTAAAGTTCCCCGGAGGCGATCGCTTCGGCATATTCATCTGGATTTGACATTTTCGCCTCCAATTCCGTCAGTTCCGCATTCAGTTCGGCGATTTCCTTTTCAAGTTTGTTCAGCCGGTTGTTAGTCTTGCGCTGTTTGGCTTCTTCCTCTTTCCTCTTTTCGTAGCTCTCTTTGTTGGAAGAACTGCTTTTCGCATCCAATGAAAAACCTTGTTGCTTGTCGGCACGTTGCAGCTCTTGCAGCGATTCGATTTTCTTCTTATCCAAGAAATCGTAAACATCGCCGATATAAGTTTTGACCTGTTTATCTTTAAATTCGATCACTTTTTCTGTTAATCCTTGTAGAAAATCACGATCGTGGGAAACCAGAATCATGCTCCCTTCGTATTGCAACAGCGCATTTTTCAAAACATCCTTCGACGACATATCCAAATGATTGGTCGGTTCGTCGAGAATCAGGAGATTGAAGGGAGAAAGGAGCAGCTTGGCCAACGCCAGTCTGGATTTCTCGCCACCGGAGAGCACTTTCACCTTCTTTTCCGTATCTTCCGTCGAGAATAGGAAACTGCCGAGAATCGACCGGATTTTCGGACGGATGTCTCCCACGGCAATCTCATCAATCGTCTCGAAAACCGTCTTTTCGGGATTCAGCAACATGGCCTGGTTTTGGGCATAATAGCCGATCACCGCTTGATGCCCGAGTTTGATCTCGCCGCGTTGCGGGTTCAACTCGCCCGCAATGGCCTTCACCATCGTGGATTTTCCCTCACCGTTCCGCCCCACGAACGCCACCTTCTCGCCCCGTTCCAAATGGAAATCGAGCTTTTCCAGCACGGTCAGATGGCCGTACCCCAACTGTAGATCCTGCGCTTCAACGGTCACTCGGCCCGAATGCGGTGCCGGCGGGAACCGGAACGAAATGGATGATGGGTCAATCGTGTCCACCTCCACCTTGTCCATCTTATCCAGCATCTTCACCCGACTCTGCACCTGCTTCGCTTTGGTGGCTTTATATCTGAACCGTTCTACAAACTTCTCGATATCGGCGATCTGTTTTTGCTGATTCTCATATGCGTTTTGCTGACTTTCAATCCGTTCCATGCGTTGTTGCACATAGTCGGAATAGCTGCATTTATAATCTTGGATATTGCCCAGCGTAATCTCCACGGTGCGGTTGGTCACCCGGTCGAGGAACGCCCGATCGTGGGAAACCAGGATCAGCGAGCCGTAATAGTTGGCCAAATACTCTTCCAGCCACTGAATAGATTCAATATCAAGGTGGTTGGTCGGCTCATCCAACAGGATAATCTCGGGATTTTGGAGCAAGATCTTCGCCAAACTCACCCGCATCTGCCATCCGCTACTGAACTCGTTCAGAGGCCGTTGGAAGTCTCCCTGCTTGAAACCCAAGCCCAGCAGCACCTTCTCCGTATCACCTTCCATCGTGTGTCCGCCCAGTTGCCGGAACAACTCGGTCGCATCCGACAGTTGTTGTGCCAGCTTGATGTAATCGTCCGATTCGTAATCCGCACGCGCCATCAGCAGGTCGTTTGTCTCCGCAATCTTCTTCTCCAACTCCTTTTGTTCAACGAAAGCGGTCATTGCCTCCCCGAAAACCGTGGTGTGGTAATCCGCAATAATCTCTTGCGGCAGATAGCCGATTTTGAAACCGCTCGTGATGGTCATCGTGCCCGATTCGGGTTCCATGTTTTTGTTGATTATTTTCAACAACGTGGATTTCCCTGCACCGTTTTTCCCCACCAACCCGATCCGATCCTTGTCGCCCACCACAAAAGAGACATCTCGAAACAGGAAATCCCCGGTAAAATTCACTGATAGTTTATTTATAGAAATCATAGGGCGCAAAAATAGGGAAAAGGAGCGAAAGGGGAAAATAAGGAAAATGGAGAAGGAAAAAAATGGATTCGCAATTTTTAGCAAAGGGGGAGGATTAGAGTTATTGAGTTCTAAATCACGAATGCTCTGTGATTGTATATTAAAAAGAATTGCTATTTTTGCCCTCGACTTTGAACATTTTTTGTCTAATAATCATTTTTGTAGGATCCGTGTTTTGAGCGATTTAGGCACTAATGTGTGAGTTAGGCGTCAGCAGGGGACAGTGCGGCGGATCATGACAACGAAACGAGAAAAGAAAAGTTATTAACAAATAAAGACAAGTAAATGAAGTATTTAAAAAAAACTTGGATAAGAATAATCATTAGCTTATTTGCTGGAAGTGCAATTACAGAACTTATTTATATTTGGACAGGTGACCCGAATAGACCGAGAGGAGAAAATTCAAGCATAATTTTGTTAATATTCGCTTTTATTGTTTATGGAATTTTGACTTTAATGGTTAAGAAATCAAATAAAACAACTTTATAGAGACAAGAAATATGCGGAATAGCCATATAAAATAGAATGAAGAATGAAAAATTATTTTACAATTACGATTCTATTGATTTTTTCAGTTTCATGTAATGGACAACAAGAAATGAAAAATGAGAGTTTAGAAGGCGATTGGTATTTAGAATTTCAACACAATGACATTGGCTTTGCCCGAACTTTCATGTATTTTAAAACAGAAGTCAATAGTTTCGAGGCGTACTCCCGGAAAAATGCAGACCGAGATATTTTAGGCGGTTGGACTTCCATGTTAGGTAGAACTTTTACCAAAAATTTCAAGAAAGGCGTTGTTTTGAGAGTTGCAAAAGGAACGCATATCGTTGAAAACGACACCTTGAAATTGTCAGGTATTTTCACGTCGCCAATCGGAAACTTTTACTTCAAAGGTTATGTCATTGATAGCAATTTATATGCCGTACTAACCAATGCGAAACATGAGCAACGCGGAATGATTAAAGGAACAAAAAAGCAAGTTCAGCAGCCTTTGGAAAATTATCCTGATTTGTTCAAAGCAACTGCAAAATTAACAGAAGACAAGATCTTTAACAAAGAAATATTGCAAACAAAAAAATGGAAAGCATTTGTAAAAGATATGACCAAAGTATCTGCCAACGTTCAGGATGACCTCGAAATGATTTTCGCTTTTTTCTATTACGCGCGAAAATTACCCATATCACACTATGCTCTGATGAAAATTCCTGTATCGGAAAATAATAATACCATAAATGCGGATAGTAAGCCCGTTTTTCTTGAAGAAAAATCGCCCCCAACGGCTTACGTAAAAATCGCCTCTTTTAATGGCACCGCTACGGAAATGGACAGCATTTTCCAGATCATCATAGCAAGGGATTACAAAAATCTAATTGTTGATTTACGTGATAATCCAGGTGGAAGCGTGGAGGCTGGCATGGCTTTTGCCACAAGCGTTGCGGATAGTACATTTTATGGGGGCGTTTTCCTGACACAGAAATGGTTTAATAAACACAATCAACCGCCAACCATGGAAAGTTACCCGACATTTTCTCATTTTACAGACGCCAGTTTCGACTTAATCATAGAAGGAATACATAATACAGACGTTTTGTGTCTAAAAATAATTCCAAAACCAACGGTTTACAAGGGAAATCTTTTTATCCTGACAAACCACAACACAGCCAGTACTTGTGAACCGATTGTTTATGGCCTAAAACAACAAAAGAGGGCAATCATTGTTGGAGAAATAACGGCAGGAGTTATGTTGAACGGGGAAATGTTTGATGTGGACAAGGGATTTAAAATGTTTATTCCCACCGCTGATTATTATACATCCGACGGATTTAAAATAGACCAAAACGGAGTGAAGCCAAACATTGAAACCAAACAGGAAGAAGCACTATATTACGTGTTGAAAAATTTGATAAAATAAACAAATCGTGTTGAAAGTAGAAATGCTGCCTTGCCTGTTTTGAATATTTACCCTGAAAAATAGCCTTATGGTTGAGCGTTCCTCATCGACAATGAAGGATTTATTGTTTTATTTTTCTTGCAAAACCGATATCAATCTTAATTTGCAAGCCCGGCTTGTTTATGATTGTGTCGTATCGGATCCCTATAGCAGGATTTAGGACAAACCCTTTTTTTGAAACCCATTGATAACCTGCGTGTGCCGTGGTACAAAATCCAAAACCATTTGCCGACACCACCCCTGCTAATAAATCCAAAAACAAACCGCTTTTTTCTCTATGCGTGAGAGGGACAGCCTCAATACCACTTAATAAAGCTATCCCAAAAGCCCCATAGCCTGCTGCAATTTGAACTTCAACAGGAATTCCAATTTTTGGAGCAACATAAGGAACAACAGCCATCTCAAGGTTGAACACACCAAAAACAGCCCCAAGAACTGTTGAAAGTGGTTTAAACTTTACTAAACAATTAAACTGAGTTTGCTCTTTTACAAGTGGCAGCCCTACGACAGTTGCATTATTAGTAGTATCTCCCCGAATAACTTCCTCTTGAGCGAAAACACCCATACACAAAA
Organism: Bacteroidales bacterium; assembly: GCA_031285725.1. Taxonomy (GTDB): domain Bacteria; phylum Bacteroidota; class Bacteroidia; order Bacteroidales; family WCHB1-69; genus JAGVVH01. Next base: position 2,003 of record JAITVP010000127.1, on the reverse strand, counting down.
AGCTAATAAACAATAGTAATAGTGTTTTTTTCATGTGATTAAGTTTAAATCAATTTTTGAATCCAGATTGCAAAAATAAAAAAATATCCGCAAGATAAATATTTTTGTATTTTCGTGCCGCAATTTTGTATTGAAAATGTGCTGGAAACGGCCACTGTGCTAATAACCCAAACAGCAGTGTCATCGGCAAACAACACCGCAGGACAACGGAATACGAAAATTGAACCTATATTGTTTAACATAAAAATTAGTATCTAATGCAATGGGAAAAAATATGAGCCGAAATAAAATAAACGAAAAAACATATCAATTCGGAGCCGAAATAAAAAAAGTTCCTGATATTGACGGGGCTTACATTGTATTCCCATACGACATAAAAAAGGAATTCGGCAAAGGACGGGTAAAGGTTCGAGCAACTTTTGACGGTGTACCCTACGAGGGAAGCATCGTGAATATGGGCATAAAAAATGAAGACGGTTCCATTTGCTATGTTATCGGAATACTGAAAGAAATACGCAAAAAAATAAACAAGCAAGCAGGTGAAACTATTCATGTTATTGTGAATGAAATCGCTCCGCCCGGAAATTTAGAGTTGTGCAGGAAAATATAGCTGTTCCGTGGAACCTTTTCCCTATTTTTGCCGCCTATTATCAAAACATCAAAAAATAACGATATGAAAAAATTCAATCCTGCAAATGCTCTTCAAGATTTAAGTCAATTTGGCGAATTTGGCGGTGTTAACCCGTCCGTGACCGATTCCGCAACTTACACATTCATGCAAGCGAAAACCATGACGGACACGTTTAAAGGCGAGACGGAAGGCTGTTTCCTTTACTCCCGTCACTGGAACCCCAGCAATAAATATCTCTCCGATGCATTGGCGGCGATGGAAAATACGGAAGCCGGCTGGGTAACCGCTTCCGGAATGGCAGCGATCACCTGCGTGATCCTCCAAATTTGCAACACCGGCGACCACATCATCTCCAGCCTCACCACATACGGCGGCACTTTCGCCTTTTTAAGCAACTACCTCAAGAAATTCAATATCGAAGTCGATTTCGTCAACATCAGCGATTTGGATGCCGTCAAAAAGGCCATCAAACCTAACACCAAGATGATCTACACGGAAACAATGACCAACCCGATGCTCCAGATCTCGAACCTGCCGGAATTGTCGAAGATTTCCAAGGCTAACCATCTGAAATTGGTTTGCGACAACACCTTCACTCCCATGATCGTGACGCCCGCAAATTTCGGCGTGGATGTGGTGGTTTACTCGCTGACCAAATTCGTCAACGGAAAAAACGACTGCGTGTCCGGCGCAATTTGCAGCACGCAGGAGTTCATCAACAGTCTGATTGACGTGAATACCGGCACGGCCATGCTCTTAGGACCCGCCATGGATCCGAAAGTATCTTCGGCGATTTTGAAAAATCTGGGCGATTTGCATATCCGCATGGTGCAACACAGCAAAAACGCTATGTATCTGGCCAATAAGTTTAAAGAAAACGGCATCAAGGCTAACTATCCCGGCCTTCCCGAATTTCCCGACCACGACCTGCTGAAATCAATGATGAATCCGCCATACGGATTCGGCGGGATCATCTCCATAGACCTCGGCACCGAGGGACGATCTTTCAAGGTGATGGAAATGATGCAAGACGAGAAGATTGGCTACCTGGCAGTGAGTTTGGGTTACTTCAAAACATTGTTCAGCAACTCCGGAAAATCCACCTCCTCCGAAATTCCACAAGACCTGCAAGAAAAAATGGGCATGTCCGAAGGATTGGTGCGCTTCTCCGTGGGATTGGATATGGACATTGAACGCACGTTCGAGAAAATCAAACATTGCATTGACAGCGTAAAATAGTTGTTGAAGCACTTCATTGTTGAAATATTAGAGTTTACGTAAATTAGATTTGTTATATAACGCGCATGTGCGTATCTTTGCCTCATGAAATATACCGAGCATAAAAATAATCCAAAAACTTTCCGTTCGCTGA
>JAITVP010000114.1 GCA_031285725.1 Bacteroidales bacterium | reverse complement strand
TTACAGTAAATTGCATCGTAGGTAAAGAACCGCCGTATGCCGAACGGCACGTACGGTGGTGTGAGAGGTCGGAAAACGAAAGTAGGAAGAAAACTACTTCGTTTTCCTCCTACTCGATTTGGATTACCCCGCAATCTCCACCCGACTCTTTCCATTTGTCTCTTTAACGATCCGAATTTGCGTGGCGATGCGCTCGGTCATTTCAGCGACGTGCGAGATAACGCCGATTTTGCGACCTTGACTTTGCAAGTGTTCCAAGGCATCCATCGCCATGCGCAGCGTGTCGAGATCCAATGAGCCGAAACCCTCGTCTATAAACAATGATTCTATCTTCATTCGACTTGAAGATAAGGAAGACAGACCGAGAGCCAAGGCTAGAGATACCAGAAACGACTCGCCACCCGAAAGCGAGTGGACACTCCGGATTTCGTTCAGCATATCCAAATCCACGACCTGCAAGGCTAATGAATCGGGAATGCGCTGTAGTTTATAACGATGCGACAGTTCTTTGAGATGGATGTTGGCGTATTTCAGCAGTGCATCCAACGTGTAGCCTTGTGCAATGGCTTTGAATTTCGCTCCGTTGGCCGAACCGAACAGTTCGTTGATTCGTTCGATATTTTCCCAAACTAACCGTTTATCAAGCAGCTGTTTGTCATATTGCGCCATCTTCGCTTTTCCTTGCTGGTGATGGGTTAGTGAAACCGTGATCGCCGTTTTTCGCTGATCCGTCACTTCTGAGCTGGCAAGATGCTCATTTTTAGCTTGACTCAGAACATCCAACGGCTCATCATCCTTGGGCTTTTCCATGGATTTGTGATGCTCTTCCCGTTTCTTCTTTCGTTCGGCAAGCGTGGCTTCCGCTACCGTGTGTCGTTGATTTAACTCGTGCAAATGCTTCTTTTCTTGAGCAACGGTTCGTAAGTCATGTTGTATTAAATCAGCCAGTTCGGATAATTTGAAATGGTCGGAAACGGACAGCCATTCTTCCACGGTTTGGCGGGAAATTTTCTTCTGTTGTTCTTCTTTTTCAATATCGTTTTGAATACGCTGAATGATCCCCTTACCCGATTCGCATTTCAGCAACATTGTTTCTTTCAGCTTGACGGATTCCTCCAAAGATGCCTGTAGTTTCTTCTTTTTCTCAGAAAACTGTTTTGCCACCTCGTCCGCCGGTTGGCCGTTCAGCAGCTGCGCCCGGTCTTGTCGTTGTGTGGATAATTCTTGAAAAATAGCTGATAATTCGTCTTTTTTAACAACTTCTTCTTTCAAAATCTCGCTCAATCTCGCATGGTCGTTTTTGATGTTTTCAGACAAAAGTGCCGTTTCAGTCATCATCTTCTCTTTCCTCTCTTTTTTCGCACGCCATTCGTTAGCTCTTTTCTCCAAACGGTTTTGCAATACACCTTCGTCAAACAGTTTTTCCCAACCCGGGAAATCTTGTAACTTTTGGGTCAGTGTATTCCGTAAATCGTTGATTTGCATTTCGAGAGTTTGAATCAAGCCTGACAATTTGTAATTTTCACCCTGCCGTTCCGTAATCGTTTTCGACAACATTTCCCGTTCTTGCCCATTTTGTTCTTTCGCTTTTGCGATCTCGTCTTCTTTCCATTTGCTTTCGGAAGCACCAACATCTAACGGGTGATGGCGGCTACCGCACACCGGACATGGTTCTCCCTCAATCAACTTCGCCCGCAACACTGAGATTTCCACCGGCAACAACTGGTCTAATTTCCCGGCTTCTGTTTCCAATACTTCTAGCTTTTTCTTATCTTTTTGGATGATCTTTTCATTTTCCTGGAAAGATTTCTTGTTTATAGATAATTGATTACCTGTTAATTGCAAATTATCGGCAAAACTAATGATTAGCTTTGTGGTATCGGCAATCTCCGCAAACGATTGCCATTTCGCAAACCATTGATTGATTGTTTCAGTATTTTCTTTAATATCAATCAGTATTTTATTTGTCGATGCGATGCTCTTTTCGATTTTTTCCTTATTAACAAGAATCGCCCCTAACTCTTTTCGATATTTTGTTTCGTTTTCGAGAGTATGCTTTATGGTGATATCTAATGCGCGAGCTTTGATAATTTCCGGTTCAGCCACAGAGAATCGCTGATCTATTTCTGTGATTTCTTTGGTAAGAGCCTCCCATTTCATGGTCAGATCAATCAACAATTTTTCCGTCTCTTTCTGCTCCGTCTTTTTTTTGATTAACTCTTCTTTATGGCTTTGGATCTGTTTTTCACCCTGTTTCCATTGTAAATATTGATCCCGTATTTCCTGTACCTGATCCATGCGGAATAGCCATTCCCGACGGGGTTTGGCCTCTTCCAGCAACTGAATCACCTTATCCCGAAGAATTTGCGCTTCTTGTTCCGCCCGACAGAGCAAACGAGCTTCTTTATACCATTTTAACTTATTATCGATGATTTCAACTTCTTTTTTGTACAGATTTAATTGCTGAACAATTTCACTCATCTCCGTATGCAATGTTTTCTCTTCTTCTTCGGAAAGCAACTCGATCCCCTTGATTTTTTCTTCCAGCAATTCCAACTCCATTTTCGCCTGTTTGGCTTTTTCATAGATGGCGATGGAAATACGGGAATAGATGTCGGTGCCTGTCAATTTCTCAAGCAATTCGGCTTTTTCATTGGATTTTGCTTTCAGGAAGGAGGCGAAATCGCCCTGTGCCAGCAATACAGCCCGGCTAAATTGCTCGAAAGTGAGTCCTGTGAGAGCAATGATCTGAGTTAACAGTTCTGTTTTTGTGCCTTGTAACTCATTTCCACTGGTCAAATCAGTGACAATCATCTCCGTTTTTTGCAGAGATCCGTCGATTTTGCTGTTGGCTCGTTTCACCCGCCACAGTGAGCGGTATGGCTTGCCTTCCAAGGATAAGAAATCCACCTCCGCAAATCCCTCCCCGGTACCCCTCCGCAAAACATTTCGACTATCTTTGTGATTGATAGTCTTATCTTTAACATCAATAATGGAGACGCTTTCGGCCGTAGTATTCATTCGGGGTGTTTGGTCATACAATGCCAAGCTCAACGCATCTAACAACGTGGATTTTCCCGCTCCCGTAGAACCGGTGATGGCAAAAATGCCTGCTGATTTCAATGGCTCCTGCTCAAAATCTATTTTGAAAAAACCTTCCAAAGAGGCCAAATTCTTCCCTCGTATCGCCAAAATTTTCATAATTCCACCTCCCTGATAACGTCCAACAATAGTTTTTGCAACTCATTCGGCATCGTTTCCCCGCCGAATCTTTTTTTATAGTTATCTATGGCGATATCCAACGGATTGATGGTTCGCAGTTCCTCAAACGTGATATTTGTTTCTTTACTATTTTTTTGATTTACAACGGCTTCTATTCTCGCCAACCGTACTGCTTTTGATTTCAGCGCCTCTTCGATCTGATGCCGCAATGAAGGTTCGGGTTGGGAAATGGCAACCTTGATTTCTAGGAATGGCGAAATGCCATCTACTTCACCATCAGTAATTTCTGCGATAGCCGCCAGCACGTCAGCTAAGGGAGCGGGTTGTGGTGGCACGGAAAGGAGTTTCACCGGTGTGTCATACATGATCTTCTCAATATCTGTTTTATCGTTGTTAATCTCGACAAACATAACTCCTTGTTTATTATGTTTTTCCGCAAATGACATGGGCACCGGTGCACCGGCATACCGTACATTTTCCCTCTTCGAAACCTGCTGTGCCCGATGAAGGTGTCCCAGTGCCGTATAGCAAATCGCTGGAAGAAACGCATCAGGAGAGATTGACTCCAGTCCGCCGATGACGGTGCGTTCCGAGCGGTCGTTTTGCGAAATTTCCGACCCTGTGGCGTGCAGGTGTCCCATGGCGATGACCGGCTTCTGCGTATCTTTTACGTTATCAAAGAGTAAATTGTATAATTTACCTACGCCCTCGCTGTAAGTTTCCGCTTCCGGATGGTCGCCTTGCCGCAAGTAGGGAACCGCCAGCACGTACGCCACCGTCTCTCCCGATTTTGTGACCGGAATGATTAGATTATCTATCAAAATATCTCCGTTCTCGTCTTTTTTAACAACTCCTCGGATAGCAATATTCATCATCTCCAATAAAGGATTGGGAGCTTCCAGCCGGGCTGCAGAATCATGGTTTCCGGCAATGATAACTACTTGTATATCGGGATAATCCGTGTTCAAATTTTTGAGAAAACGGTAGAAGATCTTTTGCGACTCGGCGGAAGGGTTGGGCGAGTCAAAGAGATCGCCGGCAATCAGTAGCAAGTCGGCCTTTTTTTCCGTGATCACATTTTGCAACCAAGCCAAAAAATGAAGATGTTCATCTTTGCGTTGATAATCGTAAAAAGATTGTCCGAGATGCCAATCGGCGGTATGTATAATTTTGATAGAATGGTTGTTGTTAGTTTTTCGCATGTATGGGAATTAAAATGTAAAAGTACTAAAAGAGTCACTACTGTCCGATAAAAAATCGGGTTGATTTATATTTCCTTGCTAATTAGCAAGTTGGAATAGAAAAAATATCGCTATCTTTGCCCATGTCGTATTTTTATTGATGGTACAACAAAAATACGACTTAAAGGTAATTCTTGTGATAGGATTGCCCTTTATTTTTTTAGTCGGCCAGTAGTGATTTTTGGATCAAAATTTTTCTTACGTTTGCCGCCAATAAATACAATTCATAAAGATCAGGCAATGAAACAGCTACTACTTATCGCAGGCTTCCTTATCGCGCACATTTATTCGCATGCGCAACATTTGGCCCGGATGTATGAATACGATGCTTCCGGCAACCGCGTGGTTCGAAAAACGCTCAATATTAAAAGCGCCTCAGCGCAAGATAGCGGCGGCGACAGCACCCATTTAGAGGACGTCCAGCGGAGTTATGCTGAAACTATCGGGGCGTTCACCGTCTCCATCTATCCGAACCCCACCACGGCGAACGTCAAGTTGGAGATCGCCAATTACGAAAAGCTGGTCAACGGGACGGTCAGTGTCTATTCGCTGAGCGGTCAGCTCCTCCGGGCATTTCCCATCACGTCGAGCCGGCTCGAGATTGATTTTTCCCCGTACCCGGCAGGGATGTACCTGGTGCGGTTGAGGCTGGACGACTACAAGGACGAATGGAAGATCGTAAAACAATAAACGCCATGAAAAACAAGACGCTTTTTTCACAAGTCACGCTTGCCATCTTCCTTTTTTCCATTTTGATGACCGGCCAGTCTCAAAACACCGCGTATCCCGTTGGCTCGATTCCGGGCGTGGCGGACGTTTCGGCCACGGGCGCGGCGACTTACACGATCCCGATC
>JAITVP010000107.1 GCA_031285725.1 Bacteroidales bacterium | reverse complement strand
CGTTCCGCGCGCTGTCCGCCCGGTACCACAGCAACGGAATGCCGTCCCGGACGGTTTGACCGGACAGGGAAGCGGCCGATAAAAGAATGAGGAGAAGCAATTTGTGTTTCATAAGTTTGTTTTTTTATGGTTATGCAATGATTGGTTTTCCGCGGCAAATTTAAGAAAAAATCAATGCGAATTGAAAAAAGTGAAAAAAAATTTCCCGACTTTCTCCGATTTTGACAACTTAAACAAGTTGTATTTTATAAATATTTGAAATACAGAATATTATATCTCATATACAGAGAATACTTTCCTAACACTAAAAAAAATCTTGAAATTTTTCACTGTCATATCTTCGTATTAGCTAATAATATCTTTGCAAAAAAGTTATTTGAAAGCATGAAAAACGAAGCGCATGACAGCACTTTCATATTTACTGATCTATTGCCCTGTCCATGTAACTATTTTTTAAATCACTGACAATAAAATACTTAATACTAACTACTGCAAAATAGGCGTGAAAGGGCTTTTAATTTTTCAATGCCTTTTCTCCTTCTCGCTTTCAAACAACATTTCCCGGACTTCCACCAACTGTTCTGTGCTTAATTCTTGTAAAACAAAGGGTTGAAGCAGGTAATCAGGAGTTTTTTTGGGAAAAAAGAAGGTGAAATTGTCGCACAGACCTTGTTCGTCCGTGAAGTTCGATTTCTCATGTTTCTGTTTGATATATTGCAAGATACGAAGTCCGTCAGCTTTTTCGTGGAAGGCCCGTTCAAAACGGGAAAACTCTTTGGCGTTTTGGCGGAGCGGGGTCAGGAAATCATCGTCTCTGAACTGCTCGGCTAAAAAGGCCGTGAAGGGCGTTTCGATATTTTCTCTAAAAAGCTGAGGAATAATTTGATAAGTATCCGCAATATCGTCGAATAACGAATGATGATAGATGGCGTAACTTTTCCAGTCTCCGGTTGCGCCTTTGATCATCGCCGGACCAGTACCGAAATAGACTCGGTCGGAAAAACGGGCGGCGGGATAAACCACTTCGCTGTTGTGATTGTGTACGAGACTCATTTTCCGCAACTTCTGTAACAAATAAAAATCCTCGCCGCTCTTCATCGGCGTAATACCGCCGATCTTGCGCAACGCCCTGATCCGCAGGGCAATGGCGGATCCGATCGCCGTAAACGTGTATGGACTGCTAATCCTGTGCATATTGAGAAACCAAGAGCGCATATACAACTCATATCGCAATATAGCCCGGTTCGTTCTGTCGTCCTTCGTGAGTTTATGATAATAAGGAATTGAAAGTGTTTCCATATCAGGTAATTGCGAAAAATTATCTCCAATACTTTGCAGGTAATTTTCCGAAAAGAGTGTATCGGCATCCAAACTGATCAGAATGTCATCCTCATCGGCGATAGAGAGAATGTGGTCGAACAGAACTTTCCGTGCCCAGCCCACACCGTGCCGTTTTCCAACCCAACCCCGACCCGGTGAGGAGTAATCCAACAACGTAACTCTAAACTCCTCTCCATCCTGCAACTGCTTTATCATTTGTTGATTATGGTGACATATAGTTACTTTTTCAGGATCTTGCCACCATGCTTCCGGTTGGTTCACACAAACGTACACATAAAATTGGAAATCAGTAGTTTGCATCGATACCGCTTGGAGTGTGTGGAAAAGATAATCCAATTCATCTTTTGCCGGAATCGCAATGTGCAAAACGGGTTTCTTCATTGGAAAAAGTAAACGGAAATTATTTAACTTTTACTGTAATAGTACGTTGCCGTGCAACTTCCTCATTGTTCCACGGACGATGGTAATCGAATTTTAGTGTGTCAGTACCTTTTTGCACGCCTTGGAATTGCCAATAACGGCTAACACTGCCTCCCAAATAGCCTTCCGGATGCGGATTCTCTGTCCGGATACCCACGGAATCGACAATGGAAACATCGGTTTTATTCACCCACGTCCACATAAATCCGGTCGAAGCATTGGTGACTAATTGTATCTCGAAAGTTTCACCTTTTTTTATCTCAAAATAATTCCCATCGGGATTGGAAGAAATGCTGTTTTTCATCGTGCCACAAGCCAAAAACAGGGGTATAAGGCAGAAAATTAATGTTGATTTTTCCATAGCGCATTCATTTAGCACTGCAAAAATATCATAATTTGACCGTCCACCGTACAATTAACATAATTTAACTTTTTCAAGGAAACAAAATGTTCATTTATTCGTTTGGAATCATAACGATAATTTACATGTTAAAAAGATTAATTAAGTATGAAAACAATGAAAATTTCACTAAGCTTGTTTATGATTTTTTTGATGTTAACTTCTTGTTCTGGACAAGACAAGGCTGTGCCGAATTGCGTACAAGAGAATTTCAAAAAAATATACCCGCAAGCCATTGGTATTGATTGGGATAGAGAAGGAAAATTCTATACGGTTGAGTTTGATGAAGAACGGATAGAGAAAGAAGCGTGGTATGATAAGGATTGCAACTGGCGCATGACGGAAAGCGATGTTTCTTACATGAACTTGCCGCGACCGATCTTAGACGCAATCAGCAACAGCAGTTATTCGACATGGCAAATAGATGACATCGACCACATCGAACGAAACGACCACACCCCTTTCTATGTGGTTGAAATAGAGCAAGGCGAACGGGAACGAATGCTTTTCTATGACGCTACCGGAAAGTTGTTAAAAGATGCCTCTACCTGGGATGAATCTTACAAAAATCCTGATAGAACATTGGATTTCTAAAAAATACAAGATAGAATACTTAATATTTAGAACAACGTGAAACAAATTTATGGAAAATAAAATTTCCCCATGTTCAAAATCTACCAAGCCTCCGCCGGTTCAGGAAAAACAACGCACCTCGTGGCAGAATACCTTTTGCGTTGTTTCGAAGCATTGTCGCAGAATGATATGCGGGGTTACCGCCATATCCTAGCGATCACGTTCACCAACAACGCCACTGCGGAGATGAAGGAACGGATCATCACCACCCTCTCCCACTTCGCCTTCACAGAAGATTACTCCACGCTGTCGATTTCCCACCAAGCGATTTTGAAGATGATCGGTGGAAACCTTGACCTCAAAGTGTGGAATGTAGAGCAAATCAGATCTTCTTCGCTTTTATTATTGAAAGATATCCTCTATAATTATAATGATTTTTCCATCAGTACGATAGACAGTTTCTTCCAGCGGATCATCCGGGGATTTGCCATTGAATTGGGATTGAACATGAACTTCAATTTGGAAATTGATCAGTCAGAATTTTATTCGCAAGCTATTGATTTATTGTTAAGTAAAATATCTAAACAAGAATTCGCACAACCCTATTCCCTCTCCAAACAGGTGATGACGATTGTGGATCAAAATTTAGATCAACAGGGGAAAAACCGCTTGGAGAAGGAATTGCGTGATTTTTTGGATATCATGCATAAGGAAGATTCCTATTATTCGCTGAAAAATTTGCAAAATATTGATCGACAAGAATTTCGAGAGTATTGTCAGAATGTAGTCAAGCAGCGTGATGAGGCTAAGAGAAAGTTCGTGCAGATTGTGGAAGAGGGCGATACGATTTTTAAAAATTCGGGATTTGATCCGGAAAATTTCTTTTATGGAAAAAACGGCCCCTATTTTTGGTTTCAGAAATTGAAAGAAAATCCCGACAAATTGCCAGCTCAAGGTCGCATGGAAGAGGCGTTGAATAACAATGAATTTCTAAGTGGCACATTCCAAAAAAAGAGTGGGGCTTCTTTCCATGATCATAGAATCAGTGAGTTATACAACCAAACCGTTGAGCAATACCAACGTTGTGCGGATTTGCGGGTGCTGTGCGAAAATATCAACACTTTCTCTCTCATTTTCGATCTGCAAGAGATTCTCAACGACATTAAACAACATGATAACATTTTTTTTCTTTGCGATACTAATTTTTTGATTAATAATGAAATACGAGAAAACGACACACCGTTTATCTTTGAAAAACTGGGAAATCGATATCAAGATTTTCTGATTGATGAATTTCAAGACACATCAAGGATGCAGTGGGAGGATTTGCTCCCGTTGGTGAAAAACGCCATCGCTGGCGGATATTCCCGCTTGGGGAACGCCATCTTATTTGGGGATGCCAAACAGGCAATCTATCGTTTCCGTTCCGGAGAAGCGGATCTCTTTCAACAACTTTCAACCGAAGAAGGTTATAAAAAAGCGATGGGTTGGGCTGCTAACGCCACCGTTGATTTTCGCCGGGAAGCGTTGACTACCAACTACCGTTCTTCCCAGGCAATCGTTGATTTTAACAATAAATTCTTCACTTATTTGAAGGAGATAACGGATAAGGAGGATCTTGTTTTCTCGAAAGCGGCCGAATATTATTCGGATGTGGTGCAACAAAACCCCAAAGGCGCAACCAAACCGGGGTTTGTCTCCGTGCGTTTCAAAAACGAAGAAGACGGAAAGGATTACGTAGAGCAAGAAATACTACAGGTAGTGGGGGATGCGCTGGCCCGCGGGTTCAATTGCCAAGACATCGCCATCCTTTCCCGAGGCGTGGAGCAAAGCGTAAATCTGGCACGATGCTTGGCGGGTGAAGGTTTCCCCGTTATCTCTTCAGACTCGTTGTTGCTCAACACTTCCGAGGAAGTGCGTGTGATCATCGCTGCTCTGCAAGATCTGTTGAATCCGGACGATGAAATCGCCCAGACCGTCATCTTTTCCTATTTGAGTAAAAAAATTTCCACCGGACGGACACTGGAAGAATTGCTGCTTTTGCGTAAAATCCAATCATTTTCGTCCATTTTGAAAGAATTTTCCATTGATTTTAACTATAAACGATTATTGGAATTACCACTATACACCTTGATCAAAGAATTGATGATCTTATTTGATTTTCAATCGGTTAATGCTTATATCACCACATTTTTGGACAAAGTGTGTGAGTTCATGCAGAAAAAAAACTGCTCTATCTCTTCGTTTTTGAATTATTGGGATGAAAAAAAGGAAAAACTTTCCCTCTCATCCCCCAAAAACTTCAATGCCATCACCGTGACCACGGTACATAAATCCAAAGGATTGCAGTATCCGGTGGTGATTTTCCCATTCTCCAGTTTCGGATCCCGTTTGACCAAATCAATGGTCTGGCAAAAGAGGGATAATGGGGAGAAAATCACTCATTCGCCGTTGAAAATGTCGAAAACCTTGGAGGAAACACAGTGGAAGGATATTTACAAGGAAGAGGAGGCGATGACCCGTTTGGACGATCTCAATATTTTGTATGTGGCACATACGCGAGCGGTGCACTGCTTTTATATCATCACCGCCAAACCGGATAAGGGCAATTACTCCAAGTTCCTATCTCAATTTATCCATAATCACACGGAAGAAAAAAGTGATCATTATCTGTTTGGCGATCAAGATTTCAGTGTTAAAAAACGGGAATTACCCAAAACGGACGATACGACCCAACTGTTGCCATTTTCTGATTTTGTGCCTTCGGAGGAGAAGCTGTTGTATGGCAAAATAGCAAACCGCAATCAACGGCAAATCACGGGAATAGCCGTGCACGATTATTTGTCGAAGATGGAGAAATTTCCTCAGTCTCAAACGGAAATAGAGAATCTATACATCGCATTGGATGCCGAGAATGCATTGCGGATCAAACAGACATTGTCGAATATTTTAGAGGACAGGCAGTTGGCTCCGTTCTTTTCTGACCGTGCGACAACATGGCGAGAGGTCTCAATCCTCACTACGGATGGGCAGCTTTTCCGTCCTGACCGAATGGCATTGTTAGACGGGAAAGTGCTGGTAGTTGACTACAAAACGGGGCAGGAACGAGAAGCCGACCAGCGGCAGTTGCAACAATATGTGGCGCTGATCCATGAGATGGGTTATCCACAAGTGGAAGGTAAACTAATCTACATTTGATATGAAAAGAGTGAGTTTTAACTTTTTTATTCTTCTATTTTCCCTGCTTTTCACCACGTGCAAAAAGGTGGACGTGATACCGCCCTCTATCCGCATTATTAGTCCAACAGCAAGCTCCGTATGGGAAATCGGCACCCATATTCCCTTCCAAGTGGAGATCACAGACGATAAGGAGGTGGCTTACGCCAAGATCACGCTTTACAACGAGGATTCGTGGGCAGTGGGCAGCACGCTCTCCTACTCACTCTCCGGCACTGAATATCTCCTCAATGATCAATTTCCACTGACTGGCAGTAAGTTGAAAAACGGCACCCACACGTTGACCGTCACTGCCGGCGATGGTCACAACGAAGTTTACAGTTCCGTTACCGTCAAACTGACCGGAGAAATCGTAGAGAAGACAGAACTTTTTGTGATCACGGAGAGTAGTTCATCCGTCAACATTTACGCCATGGATTCGAACACACAGTTTCACTTACGGAAAACGCTAACCGGTGATTTTTTGGATGCGCGGTGCGACCAAGAAGAACGAGCGTTATTCGTCGCACCCCGCAGTAACGGAAAATTAACTGCCCTCAATATGAACGGAGCAGTGGTAGATTGGGAAGTGTCGATCCAGAGTTCCATTTCAGCAAACTGGTTTCAAGGTATAGAACTTATTGGCAATGAGCTATATGTAGGAAATTATGGTGGAGAAACGAACGTGTACAATTATTCGGGTTCCACCACCAACGTGATCTTCGGCACGACAGGCTATATGCAACAGAATTTCCTCTCGTGTGACCAGCGCATTTTTATCCATTCGTCCCCGCGCAATGCGGGGTTGAAAGATAAAATTACCGCCTACAATTGGTTAACAACCTTACTCGTAGAAAATTATGCACGGGAACGGGTACAAAGTATGTTTCGTCAAGATGCCCAGTCTCTATTGTTATTTTCCAACACTTCCTCCGGCTTCACCATATCTTCTTTCCACTGGCAATATGGCAATGAAAATGTTTTGAAAACCGTTTCCGGTGAACAAATCAACGAAGTGATCGCCATTGACGCCAACGTCTTCCTGGTTGCCACGGAACAGTCGATTTACCGTTACAATGGCATACAAAATAACCTCACCAAAATCATCAACACCGGCGCAACGTGCCTCTTTTTTGAAACGGAAAGCCGCCGTTTGATCCTAGGTCAAGATCAGAACATCTATTTTTATGGTTACGATAATCTGGAGTTTATTACCACGGTTTCTGTTCCTAATAAAGTTGTTAAAATACTGTATTTATAATAATTAAATAAAACAAGTGGAACTTTTCCTTGCGAAACATCCCCCCGTTCATCCCATCCTCTGGATTGTCGTACCGGATATTGAAAGAAATAACTATAATTTCATCGGATGCTTGGGAAAAGAGAGGAAATGCACTTTGATTTTGCTCAACTAATGGCAGGCATTCCTTAAAAAAACTTAAAATATTCCATCACCCCGTTATCTTATAAACTATTCTTGTAAATTTGTCTCTCCCTTTTTTGAAGGGAGGGATAATACGAGGAATTCATTTTTTGGGTTCATTTATTTTTACACAAGATATTGAAATTTAAATATTTATAAAATGAAGAAAACTATTTTTTTATTGTGTGCGATTATGTTTCCAATAGCAAGCCGAGCCAGTGAAGCGGACTTGATTTTGCCAAATTTCAAGGATGTTTCTTTTTTCAATGGTGCTTTTTCGGGTTGGTTCTTGCTGATGTGGGGATCAATTCTCGTTTTTATGGGGTTACTTTTTGGGCTGTATCAGGCATTAAAAATCAACAAATACTCCACGCATCGCTCGATGCGAGAAGTGGCCAACACGATCTATGAGACGTGCAAAACCTATCTGTTGCAACAAGGAAAATTCCTCGTCATTCTCTTTTTGATCATCGGAGCGGTAATCGTTTTTTATTTTGGATTTTTAAATCACAAGGCAATCAGTGACGTGCTGATCATTCTGTTATGGACAATTTTGGGGATATTGGGGTCATATGCGGTGGCATGGTTCGGCGTCCGGATCAACACGTTGGCCAATTGCCGCACCGCTTTCGCTTCCCTGCGAGGAAAGCCGTGGAAAGTGGTCGCCATTCCGCTCCAATCTGGAATGAGTATCGGTTTATTACTGATAACCATTGAGTTAATTATGATGTTGGTGATTCTGTTGTTGCTCCCTTCCCATCTCGCCGGAGCCTGCTTGATCGGATTTGCGATTGGAGAATCGCTGGGAGCCAGTGCGTTGCGTATTGCCGGCGGGATCTTCACTAAGATTGCGGACATCGGTTCCGACTTGATGAAAGTGATTTTCAACATCGGGGAAGATGATCCCCGAAATCCCGGCGTGATTGCCGATTGTACCGGTGATAACGCAGGCGACAGCATCGGACCAACTGCGGATGGTTTTGAAACGTATGGCGTTACCGGTGTGGCCCTGATCTCTTTTATCGTCTTGGCGGTCATCGGCTTCGATCAATCGGCCATGGTGCAAGCCCTGCTTATTACTTGGATTTTCGCCATGCGTATCTTGATGGTGTTCACATCCATGTTATCGTATGGAATTAACAATCTAATCTCGAAAGCAAAGTATAAAAACGCCACGAATTTCGATTTCGAAGCACCGCTCACTTCTCTGGTGTGGATCAGCTCTGTGACCTCAATCATTGCAACGTTCATCATCAGTTATTTCTTGTTGAACAACAACTCTGTGTCCAGTGCGTACGGCCCCGATTTGTGGTGGCGCCTGTCGTCCATCATCAGTTTGGGCACGTTGGCGGCAGCGGTGATCCCCGAATTGACGAAGTCGTTCACCAGCTCCGGCTCGCGGCATGTGCAAGAAGTGGTCACCGCTTCCCGTGAAGGCGGTGCCTGCCTGACAATTCTTTCTGGCATGGTGGCGGGTAACTTTAGTGCTTTTTGGAAAGGGATGGTCATGGTCGCACTGATGTTTGCGGCATTCCTCTTTTCTACTTCCGGCATGACGATTTTCGGAGAATATTCGTCCATTTTTGCTTTCGGTTTAGTTGCTTTCGGATTCTTGGGCATGGGACCAGTGACAATCGCCGTGGACAGCTACGGTCCAGTAACCGACAATGCGCAATCGGTGTTCGAACTGTCAAAAATTGAACAAATTCCCGGCATCCGTTCCGAGGTTGAGAATGATTACGGATTCACACCCGATTTCGAAAAAGGGAAATATTACTTGGAAGCAAACGACGGAGCGGGTAACACGTTTAAAGCCACGGCGAAACCGGTACTGATCGGCACGGCGGTCGTAGGAGCAACCACCATGATTTTTGCTATCATTCTGTTACTCAAGAATTATGGGATAATGCAACTCTCGTTGACCGATGCGCCCGTGCTCCTTGGGCTTATTACTGGTGGAGCTGTAATCTACTGGTTTAGCGGTGCTTCCATGCAAGCCGTGACCACCGGTGCTTTCCGAGCCGTTAGTTTCATCAAAAAGAACCTCAACCTCGACAAAACAGAAGCTGATATTAACGATTCAAAATCAGTGGTGCGCATCTGCACGCAATACGCACAACAAGGCATGTGGAATATTTTCATCGTAATTTTCTCATTGACACTGGCTTTCGCCTTTTTTGACCCCAATTTCTTTGTGGCATATCTGATCTCAATCGCAGTCTTCGGACTTTTCCAAGCGATGTACATGGCCAATGCTGGCGGTGCTTGGGATAATGCGAAAAAAGTAGTTGAAGTGGATCTGAAAGAGAAGAATACCGAACTGCATGCTGCCACTGTGGTTGGTGATACCGTTGGCGATCCTTACAAAGACACTTCTTCTGTGGCGATGAATCCAATTATCAAATTTTCCACTCTGTTCGGCATGCTGGCCGTAGAGATCGCTGTTCACATGAAACTGAAAGCACAGGGTCTGTTGGACGGCACTAACAATTACATCGGCAATCAATCGGATTTAGTGGACCAAGCACATACTTCTTTCGATGCAACGCCGTTTATAGGTATGTTTTTCCTTATTATCGGACTGATCTTTGTGTATCGCTCGTTTTATGGAATGCGAATAAAAACGGAAGAAAATGATTAAATTTAAGAATTATGTGTGGATATTGGGAAGTATAATCTTCTTCTCTTCTTGTATAAAACAGGAAGAAAATTATACTCCCAAGCCCAAAGGTTATTTCCGGATTGAACTTCCCAAGCATGAATATGTGCAGATGGATACTGATTCAATGTTACCCTTTTTGCTCCAACATTCCCGACACGCCGAGGTCAATGTTGAATCAAAAGAGGCGGGAATGTATTGGTTGAATGTGGATTACCCTTCACTTAACGCCCAGATCAACATGACCTACATCCCGCTTCACGGCGATTTGCGGGAACTGGCTGTGGCGGAGGAGAAGATGATGGCTTTCCACATCGAACATGGAAAGGTGGACGATATTCTGGAAGATTACATCTATGATCCCAATCATCGGATTTACGGGAAAATCTTCACGATCGAAGGCAAAACAGCCGCCACTCCCCTCACTTTCTGGGCCACCGACAGCGCAGACCATTTCCTCCGCGCCGCCCTCTACTTCAATTTTGCTCCTAACAATGACTCCCTTAAGCCTGTCATCGACTATTTGAAAGATGATGTTTTGGAGATGATTAATACATTGGAGTGGAAGCGATAGGTTACACACGACATTAACAGGATGACTTTGAGTCACTCCGTCAATAGTCATTCGTTTACTTTTTGTATTTTTGCCTACCCTGAAAATACCAATATGAAGAAAAAAACGATCATTATCCTCTCAGCAATCCTCCTTTTAGTCGGGGGCATTATTGCTATTTTTTTCTTAAATAAGAAAGAAACCGGTCGAAAATACGAGGTTAAGCATAAACAGCTCACACCGATCAAGGAGACGTTGCAAATCAAGATCAATCGGTATGAACAGGATATTTTCGCCATCGACACGGCCAATTTAGCACAAGGTATGGAGAGACTGCACGCCACCTATCCCGATATCTTGATAGAAGAGGGAAGTTGGGAAAATCCACTCTATATCGAACAACTTAAAGGATACCTTTCTGATCAAATTATCAAGAAGTTGATGCGAGATGTCAATGCCCGTTTCCCGAATTTAAATTTCCTTCAATTGGAACTGGAAAATGCATTTTCATATTACCAATTTTACTATCCCGAGACAACCGTTCCCGCCATGTATACAATTGTGCCGGGCATGGATCTCGCTTCTCCTTCGGTTTTTCTCTACAACGATGACCTTTTCATCAATCTGGATCAGTATTTGGGTGCGGATTACCGGGCGTATGACCAATACGGGATCCCGCGGTTTGTCAGCGAGCGTTTCGACAAAAAATACATGGCTATCGATGCTTTCAAAAAAGCGATTGTTTACAGGCATCTACCACGGAAAAAATCAGAAAATTTGTTAGATCATATCATTTTTGAGGGAAAAAAATTGTATTTCACCGAGACAATGTTTCCTTATAAACCAAAGGAAGAGATCATCGGATATAGTCCGGAAAAATACAAATGGGCGGAGCGTTATCACGGCGAGGTTTGGTATTACATTGTGGGTAAAGACTTACTATTCTCCAATAATGACCGGGAAATCGCAAATTATATTGAGGAATCACCTTTCACGAAGCCATTTACGAATGAATCGCCCGGACACATGGGAACGTTCATCGGATGGAACATCATCAATGGATTTATGGAAAATAACAAAGGGGTTTCACTCGATTCACTCATGCAAATCACCGATTCCCGCGCTATTTTGAACGGTTCGAAATACAAACCAATGAGGTAAACAAAGTGACAGGAGGATAAGTTACTTGTTTCCCTGTCACTAAAATTGAAAAAATGAAAATTAAAGAAATACTATCCCATTTGGAGGCGAAATTTCCGCTCTACTTACAAGAAGATTTTGATAATTCCGGCATACAATGCGGTGATAAAGAACAAGAGGTGACGGGCGTTTTAGTTTGCTTTGATCCTTCGCCAGAAGTTTTAGAAGAGGCGAAAGAAAAAGGGGCAAACTTGATCATCTCGCATCATCCGCTCGTTTTCACGGGATTGAAAAAAATCGAACCCGTGGATCGTATAGGACGAATTATTTTTAAAGCAATCGAAAACAAGCAAGTTATGTATGCCATGCACACCAACATGGACAGTGCAGCGGGCGGCGGAAATGATTTGTTTGCTCAAAAGTTAGGATTGACAAATTGTGAAGTATTGTCTCCGAAAGATTCTTTATATCAAAAGGTTATATTTTTTATTCCAGAAAATGAGTCCGCTCCATTGAAGAACGCATTATTTGCAATCGGATGTGGATGCATTGGAAGATATGATCATTGCAGTTACCAAATGACAGGGTTCGGTTCCTTCCGCCCGCTGCAAGGTGCCCAACCGCATACCGGACAGGTGAATAACATGGAATTGATTGAAGAAGAACGTGTTGAAATGATTTTTCCGGCCAATTTGCAACGAAGAGTCATTGACACGATTTACAAATATCATCTTTACGAAGAACCTGCTTTCGACATTGTGAAATTGGAAAATAAGGAACGTAAAGCGGGCTTGGGCAGGGTCGGATTTTTGCCTCAAGCGATGGATGCACTGCAGTTTTTGGAATATGTAAAAAAACAGATGGACGTCAATCTGATCCGATATTCAGGAAATATGGATAAAAAGATCAAAAAAGTGGCGGTTTGTGGCGGTGGTGGCAGCTCGTTGATCCAAGTGGCATTGCGTTCAGGTGCAGATGCTTACGTGACTGGCGACATCAAATACCATGATTTTTACACACCCGAAGAACGGATGATGATTGCCGACATCGGACACTTTGAAGGGGAGCATTTTATAAGGGAAATTATATACAATGAGATAAAAGGAAATTTTATTACTTTTGCGACTTCACTTTCAACGGTGGAAAAATTGAAAATTTATAATATATAAATCTGATTTTCATATGTTTAAAAATATATTTATGGCAAAGAAAAAAAAAGTAGAGGAAACAAAGTCTACCGAAAAAAACAAAGGTAAAGAAGTTATCCCTACTGATAATGAACAAATTGTAACTCAATCCGATATCATTACTTCAGAAACTCAACGCTCTCCCGATGAGATTGCAGAGGAAAATACCATTGCGCAAAAACTGATGTCACTCTATAATCTTCAGCAAATTTGGTCGAAAATCGACAAAATTAGAGTGGTTCGCGGCGAATTGCCCAACGAAGTGCGCGATTTGGAAGATAATCTGGAAGGCATGAAAACCCGTATTGCGAAATACTATGCCGATATCGAAGATTTTAACAATAAAATAGCAGCGGAAGACAATAAAATACTCGACTCCAACATATTGATCGCTCGTTATGAAGAGCAACAAAACAATGTTCGCAACAATCGGGAATACGAATCATTGACAAAAGAGATTGAATATCAGAAATTAGAGATTCAAGTTTCGGAAAAACACAAGGTGCGTTTTACCGCAGAGATAGCTAAAAAACAAGAAGAAATCACTCTTTTAGATGAAAAATTAGAAGAAATCGAAGGCCTTCTCCAACAAAAGAAAAACGAGTTGAACAATATTATCGCCGATACGGAAAAAGAGGAGAAAGAGTTGCTGAATCAAGTGGAGATATTGCAATCCAAAGTAGAACAACGCTTGTTGAGCGCATTCGACAAAATCAGGACAAATGCGAGAAACGGCCTGGCAATCGTGTTGATTGACCGTGATGCTTGCGGGGGATGTTTCAGCATGATCCCGCCACAGCGCCAGTTAGACATTCGTCTTCACAAGAAAATCATTGTGTGTGAAGCCTGCGGACGTATTTTTGTCGACCGCCAATTGGTGGAAAATCAAAACGAGAATAACGCTGAATAATCCGAAATGGATCTCTCTTGGATTCATTTTGTTATTCTGATCATCTCCGGCATCATCGTCGGATTTATAAACACATTAGCAGGAGGGGGAACGATCATCTCCCTTTCTGTTTTTATGCTGTTCGGCCTTCCTCCCCAAGTCGCCAACGGGACAAACCGGGTTGCTGTAATGCTGCAAAACACCACTGCTGTCAGCAACTTTGCAGCAAAAGGATTGATTGATTGGAAAAAATCGCTACTTCTCTCTACTTCTATCATTTTAGGCTCCATCACCGGCACACTCTTTGCGGGAGTCATTTCCAATGAATTATTTAAATACCTATTCGGCATCGTGATCATTTTCGTTGGCATAATGCTGGTATTTAAACCCGATCGATGGTTAAAAGAGAAGGTACAACTGTTGAACCGCCCCATCCAATGGTGGCACTATCTCATCATGTTCGGAATCGGCATTTACGGTGGATTTATCCACGTTGGCGTTGGTTATATGCTGTTGGCGTTCTTGGTATTGATTTCGGGCAATGAGTTGGTGAAAGCCAACGCCATGAAAAACTTCCTAGTCTTGACTTATATCCCTTTTTCGCTGATTGTATTTACCTTACAAGGAAATGTAAACTGGACATTGGGGCTGATTCACGCCATAGGAAACATTATCGGCGCGCAAATCGGAGCCCTGATGGCGGTAAAGCGAGGAGCTCTCCTCATTCGATACATCATGCTGGTATTGATGGTGATTGTTATCTTGCAACTATTTGGGCTTATTGACCCGGAGAGTGTTTCCGAATGGCTAAAAAAGCTATAATAATTTCCAAATCAGTTAAAAAAGCTATTTTTGCCACCCTAAAATACCATTTATGACTTATACGTATTTAAAAATTCTTTTTACACGGTTTCTGTTTTCAGTACTAATCACTTCCTTCTCTTTGTCAAGCCAAGCATCTGACACGATTCGCATGATGCACTATAATTTGATGTATTACACTTCACAAACCCCATCAGATTGTACCGGTGATGAAGCATATCTTACCGCAAAAGATCAAAACTTGAAGACAGTGATTCACCACATTTTACCCGATGTGCTTTGTGTATGCGAAATGGGAAGTCAAACCACTTTTGTGGATCGTTTCCAAAATAATGTGCTGAACACCGACGGCATCAATTTTTACAGTTCTTGCCCGCTCACTAACTATTCTGGAGGAACGATCGCTAACATGCTGTATTACAACAATCAAAAGCTTGGTTTTCACAGTTATTTTCACATCTCAACCTCTTATCGGGATATCAATGCTTACAAATTGTATTCTAAATCGCAGGGTCTGTCTTCTGGAGACACGGTTTTCATCACTTTTCTGCAAGCTCACTTGAAAGCCGGCAGCAGCAGCTCTGATGAATCCGCTCGTACCATGCAGATTGAAAGATTGTTAAGCACATTAGAGCAGCGGGATAAATTTGAAAATTTCGTATTCTCCGGTGATTTTAATTTTTACGGAGCTTCCGAACCGGCATACCAAAAGTTGCTCTATTACGACAACACATTATTTGCTTTTTATGATCCAGCAAATTTGGAAGGGGAATGGCACAACAACTCAGCCTACACACGGGTTCACACGCAATCCACGCACACTTCGGCCGAAAGCGGCGAGTGCTTTGCGACAGGTGGTTTAGACGACAGGTTTGATTTTATCCTCGTTTCACCGTTTGTCTATTATGGAACTTACGGAGCACGTTCATTGAATGAATCGTATCATGCTTTGGGACAGGACGGGACCAGATTTAATCGTACAATTAATACCCCTTCTAATTCATTGGTTCCCGCAACCGTTGCCAACGCCTTATACAACGCCTCGGATCACTTACCGGTGATTTTGGATTTGGTACTGGATGCCACATTACCTGTGAAAGACCAAGAGAAGAAAGAACTTTTACTCCATATTGAAAATCCAATACAGCAAAATCTCGTCCTGATCATCCATGCAGAAGAGTCTGCGGATTGCCGGTTTCAGATCTTTGATGTTAACGGTCGTTGTTTACAGACTTTTGAACGGGCTTTAAACACCGGAGCCAACAGAATCGAGCAATTTTTCCCATTTTCTTCCTCTTTTTATTTCTTGGTGATTACAGATTCCAACGGAAATAAAACGGTAAGGAAGGTCGTCAAGTAGGGGAAAAGGGCAACCGATTAGCTGCCCTTGAATCGTCATAAATAACAAGAGTACTTAATTTGTTAAGTGAGTAGTTTTCACGTGAAAAGAATTTCTATTGGGTCACGACAATTTTCCCGTTATTCAATTTTTTTTCACCGAAAAGAATGGTGTATGTGTAGACCCCAGAAGACACGGAACACGTGTCCCACACATAGTGTCCCATGTTTCCATTCAATGCCGTGGACAGAATGATTCTTCCTCTGTTGTCAAATATTTGCAAGGTGCTATTTTGGGCATCGGGTTGCAAATTATACATGAATGTGGTGTAAGTTCCCACCGGGTTTGGAAAAACGGATACCGTATTGTTCGATTCATTCAACACGTCTTGCAAGTTGCGAACACTTTTCGCGGATCTTGGGCGTGAAAAATCCGGGAATATCGGTTCTATATGGTAATTATAGGTACAACCGGAGTAGTAGTGTAGCAAACTTTTCGCTCGATCTCCCACTTTGGTTCCAGATTCCGCTAATTTTTCCAAAAAGACCACCTCTTTGGGAGAAAGGAAATATTCTTTGTGTTTTACTTCGGGATAATTTTCAATAAATTTATACCATTCTCGCATGAGATACATTTCTTCTGTTTCACGTTCCGATAATTTGTATTCGTAAAGTTTGTCTAATTCGTTAAATACTTTATCGAATTGATAAAAACCGGTGTAAATATCAGCCAAGTCATACACCGCTTCGATATTGGGAAGTCGTTCTAACACGTAGATAATAGAGTCGTTATAGTTGACTTTTAAATCAGTTGTGTCTGTAGAGTAAAGGTTGATCAATTGACGCGAAACTTGTTCCAACTCCAAAGCGGCGTTCTCCAACGAAGCCTCCAAATGGGTACGGAATGTGCTCGCATCCCAACTTGCAACAATGAGGTCGCACATATATTCCGGCATGGGATTAGGGATTTCATACTGCAAGATATGCAGCAGATCGCCTTGGCTCGTGGCATCTGGATTGGCCAAACACACTTCCAAAAGCATGGCATGGGAAAGGACTCCCTTTTTTGCCACTTCTGCAATCACTTCCATGGACAGATAAGGGGATTTCCCCAACAACTCTTTCCGGATGTCCCATGCGGTTTTATTCCAACTTAATTCTAATTCCATGAGAAGTTTATTGGTCGAACCGCCATCAATCAACCTGTTATAACTAAGCAATATACTGGCATATTTTTTATGGTGTGTTTTAACAACGCCAGGCAATGTTTCTAGTGAGATTCGCTGCCACTGGTCCGATGAAAGCCCGCAATTTGCCGATTGATCTACAGGAATTAATGAGATGTAATCGGGCGTTATTTTTGCCGGTTTCTCCTCAAGGAGTCTGAGGCTGTAATAATAGTTCGTGATATTCTCAACATTTGTGAGTATATCCCACTTTTGAGAGCTGTTTCCTTGCGCAAACACATTCCCCGCCGGGCTTATTTGAGAACCTTGGAATTGTGCGATGCCATTTGGTGTGGATACAACGATCGCATGGTCGCAGGCATCTGTGAATATATTGCAATGGAGTTGCAAGCCACCCCTGCCGTAATCGGCTTTGTTGTCGCCGTTGCTCAATATGCCCACTTGCAACAGTTCAAACCGGTTGTTATCTATAATGTTCGGCGCACCACCGGAATTCTGAACATGGATGCCGACACCGCGAGCCACATCATAATTGAACTGAGAGAACGTGTTTTCTTGGATAGTGTAGCCCGTGGAAGCATTCAAATTTATACCTACCCCGAACATGTTGTTGAAAATAGGTTGTGTTAAATGCGAAAGATCTTCTTCTTTCATGACTTTAACTGCTATTTCGTCCCATACTTCTGACATAGCCGTGACATCCACCTTGTAGCTAGCGGGTTTAAAATAGTTATGCCTTATGACGGAATTATTGGCGTTTGTATTGAAAATGCCTTGCACATTTCCGATAAAATCACTGTATGCCACATACAAATTTCTATTACTTGTAATTGCGCTTACTTGTAAACCGGTTGGCGTAATTAAAGCCCCCTTTTCATAATATATGCCATATGTAAGGTTTTCAAAACGACTTCGTTGAATGACTTCCACATTATGGATATTCATGGGAGAAGCTGTTATGGCAGTGACGTTCACGCTGGAATTATACGCATATATGCCTTGTGTGACACGGCTGGCATAGGTGTTGTTTCGGAAAAGACAACCTTTAAATAGCACTTTCCCAACACTTCTTAACTTCACATGCGTGTAAGGAAATACGGACGCCAATTGCGGCAACACGCTATGATTCCAAATGAACTCACAATTACTGAAACTGCTCTTGTTAGGGAACTCTTGAGTGTTGAGCATTCTTCTGAATGGCATGAACTCAACACCCGTGACACAGTTGATGAATTTGGAATCATTTGCCTTGACGATTCCTCCTGCGTAAAAATCCTCGAACAGATTACGAGAACCAACTAAAATTCCAGTCCAAGCGTTTTCAATGATGGCGCCGTTTTTGAGTTCAATATAACCTTGTTTAGCAATATCCTGAGAAAGGTTTGTCCTATCCCCTCGTATTTCAATGCCTTGCCAAAATTCACCGTTGCAGGCGTTGGTGAATCGTCCCCCGTCAATGATGAGTGTGCTACCGGGTTCAACAATGACAATGCAGCTGGGTGAACAATAGATGTTGGACTTGACAGTTAAAGTAGCTCCATTTTTAACCGTGAGGTTGCCCGGTAATTCATAATTTGTTGCCCAAGTGGCATTTTGGGAAACGGAAGATGGGGCGACAGGATAGCTTTCCAGAGGGTCGACATGAATTTTAAAATCTTTCAAGAATTTGGAATGAGTAAGATTCCCTGCTTCCACACGAACCCAGCCTTCCCCATCTTTGATAGACTTCACAATAACTTGCGTAGAATTTTTTCCAGATACAATATTCAAATTGTCGCTACAAGACCAAGTAATTTCCACCGTAGGATCCGCATTGGAGGGGAGATGCAGTGTGTAGGTAGTCAAATCGCAAAGAATTGATTTTCGAGGGCCTTGAATGTAAGTCTCGATTTCATTGAAAACCCATTTTATCAAATTGTTGTCAAAAGAGATGTGTTCCATGTTTTTGCTCGTAGGTCCCCAATAAGCGTTAAAAGGAGTTTTTCCTTCTGCCACCAAGTCACGATTGGAAATATTAGCACAATAATTCATATTGCCACGGATGTCTAACACGCTTGGTGTTGGCATAAAACAATGCGTGTGTCGATTGGTTGCAATACTGGCGCCAATTCCATTAAGGGCGCCCTCAATCTGGTCATACGTATTATAGTGTCCTCCAGGAGCGGCATCAGGGCTACACTTACCTGTGTTATTATTGAAGCGGACAGAGGTATGGATAGGGATAAATAAAACCCAATAGGTGGTACTAAACACTTCGCCGGATCCAGCATTAACCGCATTGCGCACACGAATATCAATTACAGTTCCGGCGATAAAAAACGACCACCATACCACTCCTTCAAAGGCTATTTGATGCGCAACCCCATTAGGAGTATTATTCAAACTGCCATTGGAAATAGCCACTTTTCGCAAATTTATGGGATACCCGCCGTTAGAAGGAGCGAGATTGCGAATCGCACCATAATATTTCCGGTGTATCGTGCTTGCTCCTGGTTTTTTGTGATGCATAAGCATTTGTTGAGCCGCCTTGCAACAAATAGTGTTCATCCATACTTTGCTTGCAGTAGTCCATCCTCTTTCTCCCGAAAAATAATCTATCAATGCTTGTGCACCCATAGATATATGGGCTCCTTGGTGCGGTGAATCAAAAGACACCCACAAACGGCAATTATGATTCCCATAATTGGTATTCGCATTTGGATTATTTTCCATATATGTCAGCGCATAACGGGTTATCTGCCCTCCCATACTGGGTCCTATAACCACAATCTCCTCTTCGATCGCATTCGCTTCCAACATTTGGTTGATCCTGTTGATCACTTCAATGCAGACCATGGCATTTTGCTCAATATAGACACCGCCTTCCGGAAGATCCAATACGACCAAATCATAGCCTAATCTCAACAATTCCAACCCAACATGATTGTTGCCATTGTTATAAGCCAACATCCCCCATATTGTTTTACCACCCTCTGTATGGCTTTCAAAAGTTCTCTTGTTTTCGGGATCAAATCCATCCACGATCAAAACCGGCTTTCGCAATTTCTTGTCCGGATTGGCATAGTAAATCCAAATATTTCCTTTCTTCTTTGAAAACGTCCCACCGTCATACGGATTGGAGAGGGCGATGTTAGCCTGTATAGCCATGTTCCCTTCAAATTTTTCAATATAAGGATAATAACTTGGCCTGTTAATATTCGCAGGCAAGGGTAACGTGCAATTTATAGTAGCATAAGCAGTTAGAGTCTCCCCACTACTTAGTAGGATTTCGAATCGCAATGTTTTTATTCCAGTTGTGGCATAAGTAACAGGGATGGCGGGGGTTGTAATCGTCCGTAAGCCTCCGCCATCGCCAAAATCAACTTTCAATCGAGTGATTGACTTCCCTGTATTATTAAACTTGAAAAGATCAGGAATGTGGTAAGTGATGGTTCCGATAGTGATGGATTTTTTCAACGGGGCTGCCACAAAAGCCATTCTCTCCGCATAAAGCGAAGTTGTAATGGTACTGTTTTCGTACAATATGCCCGCATTAAAATAGAGTTTTCGACAGGCCGTGGTACTGTCTAAAACATTAAATCTATAAAGTAATAATCCGACATCGATAGTGGAGGCATCTTTGGAAATGAGAGCCTCCAAACTATCAACATCGAAAGGCAAACGGGAAGAGGAAAGAAATGCCGCCCGATAAAGTTCAGAGTGAGATTGCAAAAAATGGTGCGCATCACTAGTGTCAATGCATGAGGAGAGGATTGAATTAAACTTCTTTAGCCGGGCAAACGGAATAACTCGTTCATAAAGGATCCCGGTGGTTGCACCCGAGTAGCTGATATTTTGGAACACTTGGTCAAATGATTCAGTAAATGAGGACTCATTTTGAGCTTGTAATTTTATAATGCATAGTATTAATAGCGTTGTTAGTAAAATTAGCTTTTTCATAATTGTGAGTTTAATTTAGTTAAGTTGAGTTTTGTGAGTTTTGTGTTGATTTCTGAATTGAAATTAGCTATCTTTTAGGAAGTATTTTATTGTATCAAATGTGATAATTCTCGTGTCTTTTATGTCTTCTGGATATATGCCAATATCAGGGAAAGTACCTCCTGGATTAGTCCTTATCCAATATGGTGGTGGCGAGTTATCCAGATTCATGGAGGGAGAAAACGTGTATTTCGTCACCTTGTCGCCTCCCACCCGTTTCACAAACTTAACTTTGAAATATCCATTTTTATCGGTGGTGAATGTCTCCTCAACAGTGGGTACGTGCCAAAGCATTTCGGAACCGTATGCGGATATCACCGTGATGGTCGCTCCTTCCAACGGTTTGTTGTTAGTACCATCATAAATATATCCTTCGCCTATGGTTTTATAATACGTCCTGCGCGCATTATCTTTGTCGCAAGACGCACATAACAAAATACTTGCCATTAGTATTAATTTCAATGTTTTCATACTGTATAGTTTTAATGATTGATTAATTGTGATTTTTTAATAATTTACATTTTTGTCATATTTTGACTTTTATTAGAAGTGTTGATTTTTAATTCTATCATTGGCTTCTGCAAAGTGATTCATGCAGAAGCCTTAGACACTTAAGTTGTTTTTGCCTAAATAGTATATTGTATTTATATTATTCATGTTCATGCATTTAAAAATATTATATATTCAGTTTTCACTTTGAGTTACTATATCTTTATTTCCGCAACAAAGATAGTAAAATAATAAATAGATAACATAATATTAATTATTATTTTATTTTGCTATGACTGAATAAAATAGGCGATTCATTTTTAAAATACTTGGTGGAACGAAACATGAAATCTCGAAACTTTTAGAAGAATCCTTATCTTTGTCCCTCCAATGTGAAATTATAAAGAAAATAAATGAATACATGGAAATAGAAATTAATTATGAAAACTTGACAGACAAGCGGTTACGCTATCAGGAAATGGCAAGGACTATCCAAGCGGTTACGGAAGGTGAAACGGACATGATTGCCAATCTGGCCAATATTACGGCGATCATCAAAAGTTATTTTGACTTCTTTTGGATTGGCTTCTATATCGTGAAAGGTAATGAATTGGTATTAGGGCCATTCCAGGGACCATTGGCTTGCACCCGGATAAAATATGGGAAAGGCGTTTGCGGAACGGCTTGGAAAAACAAGGAGGTCGTTATCGTTCCGGATGTGAATCGGTTTCCGGGGCATATTGCGTGCAGTAGCCATTCCAAGTCTGAAATCGTTGTTCCCATTTTTGAAAATGGTAAAGTAAGTATGGTCCTGGATATCGACAGCGACCAATATGGAATGTTTGACGAGGTAGATGCGGAGGAGCTGGCGGTAGTTGTCAAGGCATTAAGGTGCGGAAATGGGATGAATTAATACGGAACAGTTAATTAATGAATACGAGACGGAACAATTTGGGATGATAGCATGAGCGGAAAGATGAATGGCAACCCCGTCCCGATGAGCATAATGCCCATGGAAAAAGAAAATATTTGGACATAGGGATGTGTATGCAAT
This sequence comes from Bacteroidales bacterium, assembly GCA_031285725.1. GTDB lineage: Bacteria > Bacteroidota > Bacteroidia > Bacteroidales > WCHB1-69 > JAGVVH01. The sequence continues at coordinate 126 of JAITVP010000107.1, read as the reverse complement.
TAGCGTTTACTCCATCTCCAACACTTTTCCGAAGATATAATCGTATGTATACAAACAATCTTCTATTTTCATATCAAAATTCTGATAATCAATATATTTCACCTTTTCATCAAAAGGAAGTTCAAT
>JAITVP010000020.1 GCA_031285725.1 Bacteroidales bacterium | reverse complement strand
GACGGGCTACACCCCGTTCTCTATTATATGCGTCTTTCCCGGCTCGTTTTTCCGAGTAGTGAAGAATAAGGCGTTCTCCATTGCTGCGTTGATATTCACAAGAATGATTGTCTTTCTTATATAATCCCCAAAACGAAAAGTACATTTTTTATCACGCGCAATCGCTCACTCTCTCAATAATGTCTTCCGTCCACCCATGCGGTCTTCGAAGTCCAGTTCTTCCTGACCTGCATAGGCGCTTATCCATCTTTGGGCTTCATTACACAAATCCTCTGCCTCTTCTGCTGAATTTGTACTGCCAAAACTCTTTATCTCCTTGTATTTGCCGGAGCATTTGCTTACCACAACGACACTGACTGTACCCGAACGATTCTTTTTCTTGCGAACATACATCTCCCATAATTACTCGTTTTTAGCTTGCGCCACCCTGCGCCACCATATTATTGATGTTAACTTGTTGATAATCATATTGCGCTATCTGATGGCGGAAAAAAGTGATGAAGTCAGGAGCCCGTGAATATTTTTTTAATGCGTTTGCCCTGTTTTTTGGGATTTCATTCTATGCCTTGTTGTTCGGGCATATGGTTATGAATTTCATATTTATTTCCATAATGATTGACAAATAATCGTGATGATCTGTATGCCATCCAGATCATCAAAACTGGAAATAGATAAACGGCTGCAAATCCGCTGTAACAAACTGATACACAACAAAAACAGTCACGACAACCAAGATGGCAATAAGCCAGACGGGCAACAGGGCGAAGTTGAGGCGATACCACCGTTTCCAGCGTTCAGGCAACCAGTGGATGATCATACCGATGGCAAAAAGAATAAAAACGAAACGGTATTCGTACAAGATTTGCGGAATGAGATCTAATTGCCATTTCCCGCCTATCCTGTTGACCATGTTCTGCGCCGTTTCCCACGACACCCGATTAGCTTCGGCAGGATCAAGGTTGGAGCCGGAGCGGAAGAAAAGACGGGTGAAAGTGATGAAGACGAAGGTCAGTAAAATAGACCATGTCCGGTTGAGCCAAAGAATGGGCTTGTTATTGAAAATCAGAGAGTAAATCTGATCGATGAAGGTACCAAAGAAAATGACGCCCGTCCACACCATGCCAATCACGAAAGCGGGATGCGGAAAGAAGATGTTCAGAGTCAGAAAAACGGCGAAGAAGATGAATGTCAAAATAGTACGGGCATGCTTTTTAAGATTTTTCCAGACTTTGAAGATGATGATGCCGCACCCATTCAAGCCGCCCCAGATCATGAAATTCCAGCTGGCACCGTGCCACAAACCGCCCAATAGCATGGTGGTCATTAAATTGACGTGCGTGCGGAATTTCCCTTTGCGGCTGCCCCCTAATGGGATGTACAGGTAATCTTTCAACCAGGTGGAGAGCGAAATGTGCCAACGCTTCCAAAAGTTTCCGCAGTTGGTCGCCTTGTAAGGAGAGTTGAAGTTGACAGGCAAGTAAAATCCCATCAACATAGCCACTCCGATAGCAATGTCGGTGTATCCTGAAAAATCGGCATATACTTGTAAAGAGTAAGTAAAAATGGCCATCAAGTTTTCAAATCCCGTGAACAATCCCGGATTATTGAAAACCCTATCCACAAAATTAACCGCCAAATAATCACTTAAAATCAACTTTTTTAACAAGCCGTTCAGTATCCAAAAAGCGGCAATGCCGAATTGTCGGCGAGAGAGAAAAAACTTCTTGTATAGTTGCGGGATGAACTGATTGGCACGGATAATCGGGCCGGCCACCAACTGTGGGAAAAATGCCGTGTAGAACCCGAAATCCAACACATTGCCCACGGGCTCTACCCTCTTCCGATATATATCCACCAAGTAGCTGATATTCTGGAAAGTATAAAATGAGATTCCGACTGGCAATAAGATTTTACTGGCATCAAACCGCTGAGTATTAGACCATTCATTAGCCCATTGTCCCAAGTAGTTGATCACTTCATAATCGGTATTGAACAGATTATTGTAAACATCGGTGAAAAAGTAAGCGTATTTGAAATAACACAATACCAATAAGTTAATCACCACGCCGAAAATCAAACAGACTTTTTCGATGGATCGTTTCTTCACTTTTCCCATCCGTTTCCCGATAAAGAATCCGTACAATGTAGAAAAGATCAAAATTAACACGAAAAGACCGGAAGTTTTGTAATAAAAGAAAAGGCTGGCAAAAAAAAGGAAAGCGTTACGTAACAGCCGGCGGTTATGCACCAAGCTGAAAAAGGCAAAAACAAGGGCGAAAAAGGCCAAAAAATAAAATTGCGTGAAGAGCAGCGGATAACGTTCGTCAAATGAGAAAATTATCTGAAAGAAAGACTTGATATTTTCCAAACTCATCCTGCTAAGGTTTACAATTATTCTATTTTATTATCTATCTCGGATTCACGCACTCTTTCTGGCATATCTTCGTTTATCGTATTTTCAAAATCCGACTTCAACTCTTTTAACATTTTTAAATCACTGCAATCCAACTGGGTAGCGAGGAAGGCGTTGAAGAAAAGATCGCCCAGCAATTCATATCCTTTGTTGGTAAAATGCACTCTGTCCACTTTCGCATACTTGTCATGACACCACTGATCCATCGATTTCAACCCGCCCATAATGTGGAATTGATCCCATACACCGCTTTTCGTCATATTGGCCAGTTTGTAGAACTGCTCCCGAACGATCGACCCGCACTTGTTGACTGCGTATTTTCCTTTAGCAATTCGTTTGTAACTATCATTATTCGTGATAAATATGAAGGCACAGTTAGGATTCACCTCCTTAAATCTGCCCAGCAAAGTTAGATAGTTGTTCACAAATTCGAGAGTATCGAAATTATCGCCGGATGCATCGTTAATGCCCAGTCCGAAAATAACCAAATCGGGATCGATAATCCGCATATCCTGTTCAAAATATTCACATTTTAGAAAAGACGGCACACTGGCGCCGTTCACGCCCAGCGAGTGGTAGGTGATGCCGGGACGGTCATTGTCCAAAAAAAGTCCTGTCAACGTGAACACATCGCCCGAATCGACCAGATTGATCTTCACAAAAAAAGAATCCGTAAACATCGGGACTTCGTATGTATAGCAGCGTAAGGCACTGTCGTGTTCAGTAAACTCATACGTCACGCTGTCGATCACGATGCGGGGCATCGCCGTACCGCTGTCTGAAAAGCCAAACAGCAATATCCGCTCCGTCTCGAACCGCAAGCTCTGGTCATTCATCTTGATCTGGATTTGCACGGTCGTATCCGCTGTGTAAACCGCAATGCCGGTCGCCCCCAACGGACGCAACAGATCATTATAGACATTACGGATCAAGTTGAAATCACCCTCTTTCGACACTTTGTAGTCCAACGGATTGTTGCATTTTTTCGCACAAGAGTATGGGAAAATCATGCCGCGTCGCGCAATCATTCCCGGATAAGCTTGCAAAATGTTCCTTCGTATGCGATGGGGAAGAACACCGGCTTGCACGTGCGAACCGCCAATGTGGACAATGTTCACATTCCCCTCGCCGCTCATTACCACCTTGTTAAATTTGTCGAAAAAATAGAGCAAGTTGGAACTATCCCGGTCAAAATAGATCCTATTATCTTCAAAATGGGCAAATTTCAACGTATCGATCGGGAGCTGTTGCGGTTGTGCCTGTAAGGGAGAAAAAAGATAGAAGATAGGAGATAGGAGATAGATGAAAGTCTTTACATGACAAAACTTAGAAAAGAGTATTCCCTTCTCTGTTCTCCCTTCTCCTTTCTCCTTTCTCCGCATTCTCATATTGAGTTTTAAATTAATCAATTCGTATGTTTTAGGTTCTTTCTTACTTCGTAAAATTCATACAGTAATGAAAATGAATGCACCAGCGCTTCACCAATCCGCGCGGCACCCTTGGGGGTAAAATGAATATAGTCGTTTCCGGCAAAGCCGTTACTCACCCAAGCAATCATCGAGCCTTCACCACCCATGATCGTGAACATATCCCAATAGGCCGCACCGTTCTCCAACGCCGCTTCCTTCAATGCTTCGTTGAGATCAGCAAGACGGGGGTAGGTTTGCAACACGCCATTTATCCGCAGGCTCATGTCCGACGGCCCGATGAATAGGATCTTCGCTTGGGGACAACAACGTCGGATGAACCGGATTTGAGAGGCTATCGTGTTTTTTAGATATGCAATTCCCTGATAACCAGATATTCCCGGCACGGAATTACCGCCAAATTGCAAAATGATCATCCCGACACGCATATCTTTATACATCTTCACCAACAGCGAATCCTCCATTCCTGTGAAGAACGTGCCCGAAGAGCCTCGAATCGGAATGTTATCGACCGCCACCCCTTTTTGGTGATCCACCATAATGCCGTAAATGTCAGCGTTGCCGTGCAATGTGAGCGTGAACCGGTGAGTCGGCGTATCTAAGGCAAACGTAAAGTAATTGATCCCGATGGAATCATTAACCAGCTCACACTCGGTCTGTTTATTCGGTTTCAGTTTGGCTTGCAAACCGCCTTTCAAATCCTTGCTCAGCACAGTGACTTTCTTGTAGGTCAACAGTTTTTCATCGGTCTGTTTATGTTGGGGAGCGGAAACAGTGAGATGTACTTTCCCGTTGATTTTGTAGTATCTGACCAACGGTCCATAAAATCTGTCTTTCGATTTGGACGATGTCCCATAAACGGCGTAGTCACTCAACTCGCCCGAAACGCTTTGGTAAACGGAGGTACTGGAAACAGTCTGCTGTAAAGGGATCAATCCGGGACCGCCGCCGCCAAACTTGTGTTGGAAAAACTTCCGAATATCAGAGGTCATCCGATCCATCTCGATCTGTGAATCACCGTAATGCAGAATCCGAACTACCTCATCTTGCTCATTTTCAAGCATTTTAAAAAAAGAGTCGAAAAAAGTTTTGTCGTCATGGGGAAGATGGAAGGAAGCGGGGTTCATCTCGATCATCTGCACGTAATAGTTCACCGTGTCTTCCTCGGTCTTCTTCTCCATTTCCTTGATGCGCGCCAGCGAATCTTGGATGGCAATCATGGGATCAACAATTTCCGCAGGCTTGTTGCGGGTCATCACCTGCTCCAGCTTGGGGAAACGCAATTGCACCGACCTCACTTTGATACCATTTTCGGGGAAGAATGCCGCAATCAAAGCGAAGACGATGATAACAAGAAAAATGACGATGGTGATCTGATATGGTTTCATTCAGGAGATTAGTCTTCCATGATTTCGATTTCTTTCAAACGACGGATGACTTCCATCGGATCTGCCGCACCAAAAACGGCATTGCCCGCCACCAGAATATCAGCACCGGCCGCCGTCACATCCTCCGCTGTGTCCAAACCAATTCCACCATCCACTTCAATAAGGGCGTTGGAGTTATTTTTGATAATCAAATCTTTCAATTCCTCAATCCGCTTCAACGAACGTTCAATGAAGCGCTGTCCTCCGAAACCGGGATTGACCGACATCACCAACACCAAATCCAAATCTTGGATGATATCTTCCAAAAACGCAATCGGGGTGTGCGGATTCAGTGCCACGCCGGCAAGCATATCCTCGTCTTTGATTTGGTGGATGGTACGATGCAGATGGGTGCACGCTTCCCAATGCACGGTCAGCATGTCCGCACCAACAGCTTTAAACTCGGGAATATACCGTTCGGGTTGCACGATCATCAGGTGTACATCCAGCGGCTTTTCAGCTATCCTCTTGATTGCCTTGATCAAGGGCATACCGTAGGAAATATTGGGGACAAAAACACCGTCCATAATATCCAGATGGAAAAAATCGGCCTCGGATTCGTTCACCATTTGAATATCTTTGCGAAGATTCGTGAAATCCGCGGAGAGCATGGAGGGAGAAAGGAGTGGTTTCATTGGCTTTTTTTAAGTTGCAAAAGTAACAAATTTCTACCGTTTTTTGCACTTAGCCAAATTAGTAGGAATGATCGCTCCGTTCTTTAATGAATGATTTGGGAAGCCGGACTTCTTCAATATTCATAAATCAACAAAAACCTATTCTGATTGGGTAAAACTATCTTTTTGATCCTGTTTTGGGCATCATAAACAAATCCTGACCAGTGTCAGGAGTAAATTAGCAAGCATGGATACCCAAATTTGTATTTCAATGGCGTTCTGATTGTCTCCCAAGAAGTACTTCAAAGGAAAATAATGAAAAATAAAAGTTGGTTTAATATCGGCTGTCCGATGAATGTTGTACTTTTGCTCATGGCTTACTCTTGTTGTGTTCAGACTACAAAGGTAGACCTATAGAGCGAATTTTCCTCCTGCATGGAATCTACGCTCTATTTTTTTTAGCGGACAGCAGTAATATTTTTTAAAAGTTCCATTGGCTTCATTTCCATTTTTGAGAAAGCAAAAAGTTTTTTACCTAAATCTTTCAACGAAGCGCCGATATGATAAATCACAGGTCAATTATCAAAAAACGGTCGTGAAAATGCTCTGATTTTTTTAGGCTTATCGGCTCGTATTGTGCATTGTGTTTGGTTAAATCCAGCTGTAATTGTGAAGAAATTCGATTAGTATAAATGGTTGCTTCAACTTTTTTCTTCCGTTTCGACAGCAAAAGCAGAACCGTTTCGTCAACATAATTATCAAGCAAAACAACCGTTTTGGTTGCGGATTTTATCAGGTCAGAAACAAAAATGTAGGCATCAAAAATTTGTCCATCGTAAAACACGCCTTCGCGAGGTGGCAAAGCGGTTTTTATGAGCAAATCGAATTTTTGGTCGTGCTCCACAATTTTACGCTCCAAGCAGTCGATGCGTTGATTGACGGCGTAACCTTTCATCAAATATTCCTTCAAAACCGAACTTGCCCATTTTCTAAAAAGTGTTGCATTAACAGAGTTTACACGGTATCCAACGGAAAGAATGGCGTCAAGGTTGTAAAATTTTGTATGGTATCGCTGTTTGCCATCACTACCCATATGTTCCAAAATGGAACATATGCTATTTTCAGTCAATTCGCCCGACAGATAAATATTATTCAGGTGTTTAGTAATAGCCGGTCGCTTTGTGCCAAACAGAAATGCGATTTGCTCTTGTGTAAGCCAAACCGTTTCTTCTTGCAAGCGGACCTCCAGCTGAACAACATCATTCGGCTTGTATAGTATGATTTCGTTTTGGGTGTTCATATTAGGTTATATTTTGATTTGTCAAGGTGCGGAACGCATACAGTCCTGTTATACGAAGTACCAGCCGTACTCCATTATTTTATTTCAAAATTCCTCTTTCCATATCATTGATATACAATTTTTAGGTAAATCATATCTTTTAATTGTCTCCCATTACTGGCGTTGCGTTAACTTTTAACATTTACATATAACGTATTGATATTTATATAGATATATGCGTTCTTTGATTTTTTGATTTGATTTACCAACCTTGTAATTTTGCGTTTTTTGCGCAAGATTATGAATA
>JAITVP010000147.1 GCA_031285725.1 Bacteroidales bacterium | reverse complement strand
CACGTGGGTGGAGGAACATTACCCAAAAACAATGAGTTTAAAACGTATCTCAATTTCAGAAATAATCTATTACTTTTACAAAAAAACCTTCCCGATGACAGGATATTTATCACTTTTTTCTGCCGTTTCTTCTTAGATAATTTAGCTGCGTTAGTCTTTTTATTAAAAGGACAACCTAAAGATTTCTTCGCTGTTTATAAGGCTTTCTTCGCATTTTTAAAACTGCGGAAAAAGAACAAAGCAAAACGAGTTCAATTTCAACACAACGCATTTAAAGAAACTTACCCCCACTCTATTGTTTTCCTACATTATGTATTACGAAAAAAATATTTTGACGGTAAAAAGATCAAATCATAATTAAAATGGAATTTTGGCACACCTTTTATGATTATTTCCTGCTGGCCATGCTACTGCTGTCCATAGTTGTTTTCGCAATCTTGCAGTTCATCACGCCGGCCTATGGCATGACGTTCAACAACCGATGGGGCCTGTCGGTAAATAGCCGACTGGGGTGGATCATCATGGAATTGCCGGTATTTTTACTCATGACCGCTCTTTACATTGTCTCTTTACATTACAAAATCAAACCATTTAACATAGTCACCTGCATCATTTTCTTGCTGTTTCAGGCACACTACATTGAACGGACATTCGTTTTTCCCTCGTTGATGCGCTCCACCAGCAAGATGCCCATCTCCATCATCAGCATCGGAATCGTCTTCAACTCATGTAATGCGTTCATGCAAGGCTGCTGGCTATTCTTCTTTTGCCCCGCCAACGCCTACCCCATTTCCTGGCTTTACTCACCACAATTTATCATCGGTGTGATTCTTTTTGTGGCCGGCATGACCATCAACATCCATTCTGACGAGATCATCCGGAAATTACGGAAAAACAAGAACGACACCAACTATTACATTCCCCACGGGGGGCTTTTCAAACATATCAGTTCCGCCAACTATTTTGGGGAAATTTTAGAGTGGGTGGGGTTCGCCATCTTATGTTGGTCAGCGGCCGGTTGGATTTTCGTCTTCTGGACCTTGGCCAACATCGTGCCCCGATCCACGGCGGTTTACCAGCGATACACGCAATTTTTCGGCAAAGAGTTCACCGAATTGAAGCGTTGCAAAATCTTCCCGTTTATTTATTAAAAATGGAGATTGGGAATCGGCAGCACCCTCTTTTCCCTTACATTTTTTTGTATTTTTGCAAACTTTCATTAAAATACAATAACTAATCACTCAAAAACAGACGAATGAAAACACTTTTAACAAATTCACACAGACTAACTCTGGTTCTACTGGCTTTTTACTGTTTTACTTTTATGGGGCAAAAAACGGCTTTCGCACAAGAATGCATCATTAATCTAAGCGACCTGCCGTATTCCAATGATTTTAACGATTTCGCCATTGGACCATATGGTAGCGATTGTTTTATTTTCTCAGCCGGCGGTCCTCCTACCATTATGGTACAACCCATAGGATATGAAGGCTCCTTGGGTATTCGATTTTATTCCGCTGGATATGTCGTTTTACCTAAGTTGGCTGCAGATATCGACATCACCACGCTTAAATTAAGTTTCAAATATTCGCCCAATAGCGTGAGCGGTGCCGGCACAAACCCCACTTTCCAAATCGGTGTCACCACCGACTCCACTAACTCAAACGCTTCCGCCTACCAACCCGTTGAGAGTTTTAATTATAACGCCTCCACCTCAAGCTGGTTTGAGGATCAAGTAACCTTTGAAGATTACACGGGAGAGGGTCGATTTATTGTGATCAAATCTTTACAAACGGGAACGACAATCTTTTTCGATGATCTGTACTTGGAACAAAACATCAGTTGTGTCCCACCCAGCCATGTCACTTCCTCCAACGTCACCGGCTCTTCCGCCATGTTGAGTTGGCAGCCGGGATCGCCGTCGATTACTGGATATAATGTTTATTATTCCACCGATTCCAGCAATTGGCAAATGGAAATCATTACTGCAAATAGTACCGCAAACAGTTGCCTTTTGTCAGGATTGGCACCGACTACCTCCTATTATGTCAACATTGAAGCCATTTGTAATGAAAGTGAATCCGATGAGGTTTTCTCTTTTCGTTTCAACACGAAATGCGACAATTATGCGGGTGAGGCGATAGAAGGAGTGAGTGGAGAGACCACAAACGGCACTCACTTGCCAATTTCAACGTATTATCCAAGGTCTTATGCGCAACAGATCTTCTTGGCCAATGAATTGAGTAACACACCGCAACAGATCACGGCACTGGCCTTCCAATACGATGGCACGGCTTCCCAAAACCGCAATCTCATCATCCATCTTTCCCATATTCCTGACACAGCTTTTGCCTCTGCAGCCCATTGGTTTACCGTGAACGACAGTGATCTCGTGTTCACCGGCTCACAAACTTTTGTCAACGAAACGGCGGGTGATTGGGTGATCATTCCCTTTGACAGCGCATTCAACCACAACGGTATCGACAATATTTTGGTCACCGTGGAAGACAGAACCGGCAACGGTTTGCAGACTGCCCAGATGACATTCAATACCCACCAAACTATCGGTAGCCGGAGTGCTTACGCCGGCACCTATCAATCATTGACGGATTGGGGGCACATTGCCCCGGAAGATTACTCCACCTACCGGAGCAATATCAAGTTCATGACCTGTGGGGAATTTGAATGCCTGCCACCAGCCAGCATCATTGTAGAAAATATCACGAACAACAGTGCCACGCTAAGATTTGCAAATGCGACAGGCAGCACGGGATCCCTATACCGATATAAACAAAGCACTGATAGCGAATGGTTTGATTGGCAAAGCGTTACTACGAACTCAATTACGTTGACCTCTTTGGAGCAATCTACTGCATATCAATTCCAAGTGGTGACACTTTGTGGGGAAAATGGCGACACTTCCGCCATCGCAACAACCTCGTTCAGTACTATTTGCGGATACATGAGTTTGCCTTACGTGGAAGATTTCGACGGCTACAACCAAGGTGAAACACCCAATTGCTGGACTATTCCCAATATCGGCTCTACCTCAACCGTGACCGTGACTCGGACTACTGCCAACTCCGCATTTTTCATGGGAGGAACAGAAACTGGCTACAAATACGCCATCCTTCCGCAATTGGGTGACAACATCAACCCTGCTCTCTTGGAAATAAACTTCAGAGCTAATTTCTCCGCAGCCATAGCAGGACAATATCTCTTGGTGGGAATACTGGCATCGCCGACAAATACCTCCTCGTTTGAAATAGTGGACACGCTCCATGCGCAAACTGCCGAAACATGGACTAACCATAGCGTGTCTTTTGAAGACTACGAAGGTAACGGTACTTGCATCGCATTGCGTTGGACCAACGGCGGCACCACTACCCTGCTCATCGACGACCTTTCCGTGGATTGGCACTCGAGCTGTCCTCGCAACACCAACTTGACCGTTTCCGACATCGCCACCACCTCGGCGACACTCAGCTGGGATGGCGACGCATCTGTTTCTCAATGGGTAGTCGAATACGGCAACGCTCATTTTACGCCAGGCAACGGCTCATTTTCCAACGCTGGCAACAGCGAATTTGAATTGACAGACCTGGAACCAAACACGCTTTACGATGCTTATGTTTACTCCGTTTGCAGATCAGGATCCGACACCAGTATCATCTCCAACGTCATCCGTTTCCGGACAGCGCAAAACATGACCGGACTTCCGTATAACTGCGATTTTGAAAATGATGTTGAAAACGGGAACTGGACACTTGTCAATGATTTTAGCTCCAATCAATGGGTGGTTGGAACTGCAACGAACAACACGGTTGCAGGAGCAAATGCTTTGTACATCTCCAACGACGAGGGCATAAACAACGCCATGAACATGAGCTACGGACATTCATACGTGGTTTGGGCATACAGGGACATCTATTTTGATGAAGCCTCTCCAAACTACAATCTCTCGTTTGATTGGAAATCGGCCGGTGGAAACTTTGCCTGGTTCAGCGCCTTCATCGGCGAACCAAACGAAATAGCAGCCGCTTACTCCAATACAAATTATTATAACGTCAGCGATTTTCACAACGCACCCGCCAATACGGAGAGCATCTTGTCGCAAGCGAACAGCAGCAATGGCTGGGAAACCATTTCCCACACGTTGCCAAGCAGTTACCATAATACTACACAACGGCTCTACTTCGTTTGGTATCACTCCGGCACATCAACCAACCCGCCAGCCGCAATCGACAACATCGTCGTGACCGCCCTCCAATGCGAGATTCCAACCGAATTGACTATCAGTAATATATCTACCGATAGTTTGAATTTGTCATGGACGGAGATCGAAGACATTCCGGAATATTTGGTTGAATATGGCGTTTTAGGATTTACCACCGGCACTGGTGTCGTTTTATCTAGCGAAGAAAACCAAATCACCATCACTGGCTTGTTGCCCAATATCAATTATCAATTCTATGTGCGATCGGTATGCGACAATGGGGACACCAGTGCCTACTCCGCAGCAACGAGCGCCCTGACCACGCAAGCGCCTGCATCACTGCCTTACTATTGTGATTTTGAAGACAACGGGGAGAACCGCAACTGGGGCTTCCGCAACTCCAACCAAACAAATCAATGGTTTATCGGCAGCGGCGCAAACAACACGGTTTCCGGAAGCCGGGCGCTTTACATCTCCGATGACCACGGTGTTTCCAACAACTACACCGGATCCAGCGCATCTTGGGCATACCGCGACATCCACTTCAGCGACCTGACCGAAAACGGCGAATACATCCTCTCATTGGATTGGCGTTGTCTGGGGGAAACCCGCAACGATAACCCGTCCGATTATTTCAGTGTTCTGTTGGGTGAGGCGACAACTCCGATAGACGGTAATCCAAACTTGCTGGGCGTGTCGTCCACCCGTTTGGCGCAATTAAATGGAAGCAGCGATTGGCAAAACAAACGTTTCTTCTTCCCTGCAACCTACTCTGACACTACCTTGCGTCTCTATTTCTTATGGTACAGCGACGGCACTGTGAATAACCAACCCCCGGTCGCCATAGACAATATCTCATTGGAAATGAGTCCTTGCGTGGCACCCACCACGGTAACCGTCATTGAGGTGACAGATGCTCACATTGGCCTGATTTGGAATAGCAGCGCATCGCAATGGATCGTGGAATAC
>JAITVP010000076.1 GCA_031285725.1 Bacteroidales bacterium | reverse complement strand
AAACGATAGGGGCATGAAAAGATATATTCTAACCGTAACAGTTATCTAATGGTGATAAACTGTGGCTGTTAAAAATCCATTCGCCAAATGCTTTTTCCTGACTTCGACAATGTGTCACCCTAAAATTCTTTCCAATTATCAAAAAAACAACCATTCTGAGAGGAATATTGTATGGATTGACAGGGAAAAGAAAATTTTAATGATTTAGCCTTGTTAGTTTCACCGCATTTTGTGTAGATACGAGATTTTTTTCCTATTTTTGCATAAAAATCAAGCGATGTTTGAACTCTATTCCAATTTAGACCTTTTTATGAAAATCTACTGGGTAATTGCGATCTTTTCCAGTGTGGTTTTCATTGTGCAAGCGATCATGACCTTTGTGGGCGGCGGTGCGGGTGATCTGGATGTGGATAGCGGCGTTGATGTCGAGACCGGCGACATGCCCTTCCACCTCTTCTCGTTCCGAAACCTTATCAACTTCCTGCTGGGCTTCAGCTGGACGGGCATATCGCTCAACAACGTGATCCACAACCGGATACTGCTCAACGTGGTGGCCGTGTTGGTGGGCTTTCTCTTCATCTTCCTTTTCTTCTTGATTATAAAACAGTTGATGAAACTGTCGGAAAACAACAGTTTCAATATCGAGGAGACAATAGGCAAAACAGCGGATGTCTATCTGACCATTCCGGCAGAGCGGCAAGGAAAAGGCAAGGTGATGGTGAGCGTGCGGGGCACCGTACACGAACTCAGCGCCATCACCGACAATGGAGAGAAATTCGAGACCGGTAACGTGGTAAAGATCACACAAATAATTAATAATTTGGTGATTGTGGAGAAATTATAAATTTAAAAATCATACATTATGCCCTTCGAATTTATCTTCATCTTAGTCGCCGTTGTGGTGACTTTCATTTTGATCGCCGCATTGGTGTCAAGATACAAGCGTTGTCCATCCGATAAAATCCTTGTGGTTTATGGCAAAACCGGCGGTTCGTCCGCAAAGTGCGTGCAAGGCGGCGGCGCCTTCATCTGGCCTGTCATTCAAGGTTACGCATACCTTGACCTGAAACCCATCTCCATCGAGGCTAACCTAACCAGTGCACTCAGCAAGCAGAATATCCGAGTGGACGTACCCTGCCGTTTCACCATCGCCATCTCCACCGAGAAGGAGAACATGAACAATGCCGCTGAACGGTTGCTGGGACTCAGCACCTCGCAAATCCAAGAATTGGCGAAGGATATCCTCTTCGGACAACTGCGTCTCGTAATCGCCACGATGACGATTGAGGAGATTAACTCCGATCGCGACAAGTTCTTGGATAATATTTCGAAAAACGTGGATACTGAGTTGCGCAAAATCGGGTTGAAGCTGATCAATGTGAATGTAACGGACATCAATGACGAGTCGGGTTATATTGACGCATTGGGAAAAGAGGCGGCCGCAAAGGCAATCAACGAGGCGAAAGTGAGTGTGGCGGTACAAGAGAGAGTGGGAGAAACCGGAAAGGCTGTTGCTGACCGAGAACGTGATGTGAAGATTGCGGAAACCCACCGGGATCGGGACGTGCAGATTGCTATCACACAAAAAGATAAAGAAGTAAGTATTGCGGCCGCCCACCGTGATGAGTCGATCGGGAAGGCAGAAGCGGATCGAGATACGCGGGTGAAGACGGCGGAAGCGAACGCCATCGCTATCAAAGGCGAGAATGAGGCGAAGATCGAGATTGCCGGTTCGGATGCGACCCGTCGGGAAAAAGAGGCGGAAGCGTTGCGGTTGGCGATTTCCGCAGAAAAAGTACAACAGGCCAAAGCATTGGAACAAGCGTATCAGGCGGAAAAGAGCGCCGAGTTGGCGAGATCGGAGCGGGAACGTTCCTCCCAAATCGCTAACCAGATCGTGCCTGCTGAGATGGCGAAACAGAAGACCATTATTGAGGCGGAAGCAGAAGCAGAGATGATTCGGGTAAAAGCCAAAGGGGAAGCCGATGCGATTTTTGCCAAGATGGATGCCGAAGCCCGCGGTCTTTTCGAGATCTTGACCAAGCAAGCGGAAGGATACGAGAAGATGGTGGCCGCTGCCGGCGGAAATTCCACCAATGCTTTTCAATTGCTGCTTCTCGAAAAACTACCCGAATTGGTGAAAACACAAGTAGAAGCAGTGAAAAATATCAAAATCGACAAGGTTACCGTGTGGGATTCCGCTAACGGCGACCCTGACGGCAACGGCAAAACCAGCACCGCCAACTTCGTCTCCGGCTTGATGAAATCCGTGCCGCCCCTCAGCGATCTCTTCAACATGGCCGGCATGAATTTGCCAACGTATTTGGGAACAAAGGAGGAGAAAGAGGAGGAAAAGCAATAGGAGGGAAAGCAAATTCGTTGCCACCAAAGCACAGAAATAGAATAACGGACAAAAACGACAACACTTTTCCGTATTTTTGTCGGTTATAATAAAATTCGATTTTCAAGATTTATAAACATGAAAAAATAAAATGAAGAATCTTAAGGCTTTCTTTATGCCCAACCGGATGGGATTCCACTTGCTCCTGGCATTGGTGATCACGGTGATTATCGCGGTGGTGGCTATTATTTTCCTGAAATCATACACCCGCCACGGGCAAGAAATCCGGATGCCAAATTTGATTGGGAAGAATTCCGAAGCTTTGCTAAATAGCGACAATTCCGATTTTATTTTCGTGGTTTCCGATTATGTTTTCGACAAAAGTATGAAAGAGGGCACGGTGTTGAAACAAAATCCTTATCCGGAAGAGTATGTGAAAAAGGGACGGAAAATCTATTTGACCATTGCCTCGTCCGAACCTCCGAAAATCAAGATGCCGGCGTTGAACAGTGTCTCGCTTCGTCAAGCCGAGATTATGCTCAAGGCCATTGGTTTGGAGGTTGGGGATATTATCTACAAGCCCAGTCCTTACAAAAACGCAGTGCTGGATCAGCTCTACCGGGGGCGTTCCATAAGTGCCGGAACACCTATCAACCACGGCGAAAAAATCACGTTGGTGGTCGGCAAGGATGTGGAAGATCTTCTCGACACCACCGACAGTACCGGCTCAATAATTGAAAATCAATAGATAGTGCGATGAAAATTTACATGAAAAAACAGTTACTATTTATCTTTTTTCCTTTCTTTTTTTCTGCCATCAATCCCGTGCGCAGGAAAGCAAGGAATTTGCTCCGGTCGGGGCGGAGTGGTATTATAGCAATAATCCCTATTTGAATCACGAATATCTCAATCATGAGAGATATTATTCGGAGAGAGACACCGTGATTGATGGGTATATTTGCCAGGTTGTTACGGGGCATTTCCGAGATGCGACTGGTGCCCAGTCTCCACTGGGCATGAATATTTTTAGACAAGATGGGGACAGAATTTACTATTATCTTGAAAACCAATTCCATTTGCTTTATGATTTCGGAGCGTCCGTGAATGACACGCTTGTTTTCAGTATAAAAAAAGTCAATTATTCCGTCTCAGACTCAGTACTCGGTTTTATCCCCGTAAAATGCGTGGTTGAGAATGTAGAGCACAGGGTGATTGACGGGAAAGAATTTAAAGCCTTCTTTACTAAGGTTATCCTTGACTTCGAGGGTTTCCCGTTAATGTGGAGAAGATACGATTACATGGAAAAAATAGGAAACCTCCATGTTTTTATGGAGGTCATTTCCGATGAAGTCACGGCAGCAGTCTATTTCCGTGAATTGCGTTGCTATCAGGATGAAATCATCAGTAACCGGTCGGATTGGTTTCAGCAATACGGCTTGGAGTGTGATCATGTGGGGCCTATCGTTGGCATTGCCAATTCTGAAGATATTCCCCGAGTTTATCCTAATCCCGCCAATGATCTTTTGCATATCGAAATGCATGGTATTGCCGCTATTTACATTTACGACATGACGGGGAGGCTAATTTTTTCTCAAAACATAGGAGCGGACTTTATGCCATTGGACACTTCGTTTTTGCCGAATGGTGCATATATTTTAAGAATAAACCACATGGATGGGAAATCAAGCTTCCATAAAATAATGAAAAACAATTAAACATGAAAAAGACATTGCTTTTAGCCGGTTTTATAGTATTGGGGACTTCTAATAATTAAACACTTGTAATTCAGAAAAATAATTTGTATCATTGCGCCCAAATTAGGCAATAATATGTTAAGCAATAAACTGTCAAAGTTAGGCAATCCGTTAGAAAAGCTCCATAAAGTAATTGATTTTGAAATGTTTTGTCCTGAATTGGAATTATCCCTTCTGAATCACGATAAAAAAAGTAATGCCGGTTGCAAGCCTTATGATGTGGTGATGATGTTCAAAATCATCCTGTTAAAACGCTTTTACAATATGAGT
>JAITVP010000075.1 GCA_031285725.1 Bacteroidales bacterium | reverse complement strand
TGCTCGACCTGGGGCTGGAGCTATTCCCACTTCCAACCCCTGCCACGGGCGGAGATCTACTACTACCACGCCGACCACCTCGGCAGCAGCAGCTGGATCACCGACCAGGACGGCGAAGCCGTGCAACACCTCTGCTACCTCCCCTTCGGGGAACCCTGGATCGACCAGCGAACCACCGGATGGGAAACGCGCTACACCTTCTCGGGAAAAGAACGGGACGAGGAGAGCGGCTATCTTTATTTCGGGGCGCGGTATTACGACAGCGACTTGAGCGTCTGGCTCTCCGTCGATCCGATGAGTGATAAGAAACCCTGGATAACGCCTTATGCTTATTGCCAAAATAATCCCATCCGTTTGATAGATCCGGATGGAAGAGATGAGTGGGAAATGAATAAAAGAGGGGATATCGTTCGGAAAAACAATAATGGTGGCGAAGATCAACATACTTTGCACGCAGTTGACAAGAAAGGGAACAGGACAGGAGCTTCCACGGAGGTGAAAGACAGATCCGTGTTGGATCAATTATCAAAAGTAAAAGGGATCGCAAATGATCGAGATGGCGAAGGCACTGTTCAGGAATCTGGAAATATAAGGAATGCAACTGGAGGACGTGAAAATTTAGACGACATGCTGAACGTGTTCAAATTTGCTGCGGACAATACAGACGTTGAATGGAAATTTGAGTACGGGAAAAGTAATGGAAAAGCTGAATACTCGGTTGGAACATGGGGATTGTCAGGTAGTGTGGGGAATGTTTTGAGTGGAAAGAATTTGATAACAACAATTCACTCACATTCCGCCTTCATGGTGCCTGACAATATTGAAGGCGAAAAATATTCCATGGGCACTGACAGGGCACATTCCAAGCATAGAAACTATAACCAATACGTTTACATGGCAGCTTCCAAGAGAATGTACAATGTGAACAAGGGAACATCCTCATTTATAAGAAAGGTGACAAATTCTAAAGGTTTCATAAACGTTGGCAGGTAACATGAAAAAAAACATCTTAATCATTGCGACCACATTGGGCGTGGCAATTTCTTGCATGGGGAAAAAAAACGATTCGCAACCCGATGGGAATATTGCAGTATCAAACGATGATCCGGCAGCTGATTGTTTTAATTCCGTTTTTTACAACCACATGCATGAATACATCCGAAAAACTTTTTCCATTGATGGTCCTCCCGTGTACTATTCCGTTTATTTCTTCACCCAAGACAGCATTGATTATTTCACAACCTGGACAGATTACTCATCTCCCAAAGGATGGATGAAATATGCTAATCCCTCGTCCAACTTCAAATATTCCACTCTCGCAGTCAACGGGAAAGACGTTGTAATTATCACAAAAGACACATACAACAATGAGGAACTGTACCGGTGCTGTGAATCTTTAATAGAAAAAGACAGCATTCCGGAATATGAAGACACCGGTATCATCAATGATGGACGACTGTATATAGAAACTGTTAGTTACTCATTGCAAGAAGGGAAATATGTGTTGGACAAATTAGAAGTTCCTATTGTCGATATTTTTGGTGACCTTCATGAGATGTTTTGGTAGAAAGTTGGTTGTGTACGATTGTATGCTTTTTCAACCCATAGACCATGGAATATCATTATTGTTCAGGCTGTTGCATTAAAACAGAGAAGAAAATGGGAGTGCAACGGTATCGCTGCAAAGGTTGCGGGAAAACGTAATATGAGGATTATTCTAAGCCCAACATTCCGGAATACCAATGACGGTGGGTTAGAAGCCTGACCTGCGAATGGTGCGGCATCCGGTCCATCGGCCGGTTGCTGGGAATAGGCATGAGCAGCGTCCAGCGGGTAATCGGAAGGATAGCGGCGGAAACAGTCGCGCCAATCCATGCGGAAGACGGGGAGAGTTATGAGATGGACGAATTGAGGACATTCTGCGAGAACAAGGCCAACGAATGCCGGGGATTGCCTGCGGGCTTACTGGTTCGGGAAAGGGTGAGCAACAGCATCACCGGTTGAAGTTCCCGGCGCCAGGGATTGCAGCGGAAAGCCCGCAAGCGCAACGGTTTTGAGAAGTCTTGGCGTGAATTTTCGGGAGACGGTTTTGACGGAGACGGGAAGCGAGGACTTGCAGCGGAAAGCCCGGCGCGAGCGGCGGGAGGGCGGAAATAACGGTTCGTGATCAGGGATTGGAAGTTGATGGCGGGCGGGGCGAGCGGGCGCCCAAAAAATCAGAAAATTAAAAATCACCGGCTAAATCATTAAAATCCCTCTTTCTTCTGTCAATCCATACAATATCCCTCTCAGAATGGTTGTTTTTTTGCTAAATTGAATATTTTCCTGACTTCGACACTTTGATTTCGATTATTTTTTAATGTATTACAAATAAGTCTGTTACAAATTTTGCGTCACCGATTTGGGTGACGCAAGTCAAAAAACAGTAGCTTTGCTGTATGTTTATACGCAAAAAGAAGAACCGGTCAGGCACAACAAGTATTGTTGTAGTTAACAAAATTAAAGGTTGTTTTCAGGAATTGAAGACCATCGGCGTCAGTTCTAACGAAAAAGAGCTGGCAACCCTGTATGAACAAGGCAAAAGATGGATTGAGATGCACTGCGGTAATCGGGATATGTTTCTTGAATCGGAACGTCAGAGAGAAGAAAAACAGGTTACGGAGTACTTTTTGAACAACGTTGAAAACATCCTTCTCAACGGCACACAGCTAATTTTGAACGAAGTGTTTAGACTTGTTGGTTTTGATGCCATAAATGATGATATATTGAGACACTTGGTTGTAGCCCGTCTGTGTCAACCGGCGAGTAAGTCCGGTACAGTTGATTATCTGAAGTCCTACTTTGATGAAGATGTGGAACTACATAAGATTTACCGCTATTTAGACCGTTTACACAATACCTTGCAGGACAAAATCCAACAAATCAGCGTAGAACATACCCTTCGTATTTTAGGCGGACACATCGGGCTTGTGTTTTACGATGTAACCACTCTTTACTTTGAAAGTGACAACAGCGATGAATTACGCGAAAGAGGCTTTTCTAAAGACGGTAAGCACAGCCAACCACAGGTGGTACTCGGTCTATTGGTCAGCCGCGATGGTTATCCGCTGTCGTATTCGCTATTCAATGGGAGTCAATACGAAGGCAGAACAATGATACCTGTTGTCGAAGATTTTGTCCACCGTTTCCAATTGGATGATTTTGTCATTGTGGCCGATTCGGGGCTGATGACTAAAACCAACATGGCCCTTTTGGAATCCGCCAACTACAAATATATTATCGGGGCAAGAATCAAAAACGAAACAGAAGAAATCAAACAGTGGATACTTTCATTGGATAAAAAGGAAGGTCGTTTTTACGAACTGGATGCAAAACAGGTTTACGAGCAATACCGCGGTTTATGGGTAATAGAGCGTGCTTACCGTGTGACCAAAGGTACGCTCGAAATGCGTCTCATGTTTCATTTTACACAAAAACGCATTGAAGCCCATGTGTGTGTCTGCTTTGTCGCTTACAAAATTTACAAGGAATTGGAGCGGATTCTGAAACTGAGCAACATCAACTTGAGTGTGGACAAAGTCTTGAATATTGCAAAAACCATAAACACACTCAAAGCGAAACTGCCCGCAAGCGGTGAAACCCTGACTAAGACTATGCTGATGACCCAAAACACAGGGAGATTGAGCCGCTGTTCGATAAGAATTTTTAGTGGATTCATCAATCCTACTCAAATAATTCCCCAATCTCAATCTTCTCCATTTTCTTCCCATCCCTGTAAACACGAGCGCTTCCGGGGCCAATCTCGTCAATCAGGATCAAATTTCCCGATTTGTCGCGGCCAAATTCAACCTTGAAATCCCAAATGTCGCAATCAAGTTTTTGAAATTCAGCGTACAAAATTTCCCCTATTTTTTGAGTATATTCTTTCAAAAGTTCATAATCATTTCCAGATAGAATTTGCAAGGCATCCAGAAAATCTTTCTCAATATAGGGATCGCCGGCTTCGTCGTCTTTCACCGTCGCATGGACAACCGGAAACGGAAACACATCCCCGTCTTTGAGATTTTTGTTGTATTTACCGAACATTTTCCGGAAACTGCCGGTGAAGCGGTTCCGCCAAATCCACTCGATCCCGCCGGTTTCATTCACAAAAAGCACTTTCCCGATTGTGGAGACCGGTTTCACTTCCATCTGCAAATGTTCCACATCAACATCAACGAGGTGGGTCGGGATACCCGCCACAGCGAATAATTTGAAAAAGTGTTGTGTCATCAGAACACAAGCCCGTGCGCTGCCAGCCACTTCTTTCCCTACCTTATTCCCGCCCGGATCTTCTTCTCCCAAATCATTCATCGTTGTTTTGTTTGTAAATTGAAGGAGAATGTTTCCATTTTTCAGTTGATAAACATCTTTTGTTTTTCCTTTGTATATTCTTTCGAGTTCTTGAATGTTGTGCATGTTTTAAATGTTAATTTGTTTTGTATTTATACTCTATTTTTTCTAATTCTTCATTGGCTTTTACAATTTTACTTTTCAGATTTTCCTTGTAATCGGCGAATCGTTGTTGCAAATTTTCATCGCCAACGGCAACGATCTGAACAGCCAGTAATCCGGCATTGAGTGCCGCATCGATTCCCACGGTAGCCACCGGTATTCCGGGAGGCATTTGCACGATAGCCAACAATGCGTCCAATCCCTCAAGTGACGATTTAATAGGGACACCGATCACGGGAAGGGTGGTCATAGAGGCAATCACGCCTGGGAGGTGGGCTGCCATACCCGCTGCCGCAATAATCACCTTGATTCCGCAACCCCTTGCATTTGTGGCAAAGTGTTCAACTTCTTTGGGCGTTCGGTGTGCGGAAAGCGCATGAATTTCAAACGGAACTTGCATTTCATCCAAAAGATCCGCCGCTTTTTTCATCACGGGAAGGTCGCTCGTGCTTCCCATAATAATACTTACTACTGGTTTCATATAAAATTAGTTGTTATATAATGATATCTAATTAACTACGCTTTTTTCGTATTTTCCATTCATAGACAAAAGTAAACAAATAAGATGAAAAATGGCCTGTATTATTAAAAATTAATTCTTAACACAAATTTGAATTGTTTTTTTTTGTTATTTTTGCCGCCGGAAAAAAGCCACTTTAGCTCAGTTGGTAGAGCAACGCATTCGTAATGCGTAGGTCTGCAGTTCGAGTCTGCAAAGTGGCTCTCTCTTTTTCAAAATCTCACATTTTCCCCACAGGTTGAATTCATTCCCCACCCCATTGAATCTTTAAATTTTTAAATTATTACGCCCTCGTCAACGCCGCCGCACCTAAAATCGCCGATTGGTTTTCATTCAAACCGGAGATCAGGATTTTAACACGGCCTTTATATATGGATAAAATATTGTCATTAAATGATTTGCGGAGGGGTTCAAGCAGTACTTCCCCGGCTTTTACCGGACCGCCCATCAAGAAAATGGCCTCCGGAGAAGAGAAAGCAACGGCGTTTGCCATCGCCAAACCCAGTGCGTCGCCGACCAACCGGTATGTCTTGATCGCCAACACATCGCCCTGCGTTGCCCTGTCGGAAATATCTTTCCCATTGATCTTTTCCATCTCCTCTTCGGTTAACGATTTTCCGCTCTGTTGTAACAATTCGATGTAGGTTTTCTTGATCCCCCGGGCGGAGGTGTACTGTTCCAGACAGCCTCGTCGACCGCAGTTGCAAAGCCGGCCGTTGGGATGGAGGATAGCATGGCCCAGCTCACCGGCGTATCCATCGAAACCGTGTACCAACTTGCCATCGATCACAATGCCGCTCCCCACGCCGGTACCCAGCGTAAACATGATGAAATGCCGCATCCTGCGAGCCGCTCCGTAAATCATCTCGCCGTAGGCCGCTGCGTTGGCATCGTTGCTCACCACCACGTTGACATCGATCCGTTCCTGAATCAGATCTTTGAGGTAGATTTTTCCTTTGAAGTTGAGGTTCACGGCGTTGTCAATACAACCGGTGTAATAGTTGCCGTTCGGCACGCCCACCCCGATGCCGGAAATTTTATGGATACCGGTCTCTGAGAGCATCATCTTTATTTGATTCACTAATTCGTCCACAAATTCTATCGCATTGCCATGATCTTCCGTGGCGAAACGTTGGATAACGACGCAATGTCCGTTGGAATCCACCAATCCAAGATCCGTGTTGGTGCCGCCAATGTCGATGCCGATGGAGTAATCTGTTTTCATTGTGTTATTTTTAAGAAAGAAAAACCGACCAATTTATCATATAATGTGCCTTCGTCTTGGAAATAGATCAGCACGGTGTAGTCGTTTTGGGTTTGCCAATTATTACCCTCGATGTAGGTTTCATCAATGGTGTTGGTGCCGTTTTTCACGTAGACGTACTGATAATTATAGTATCCTTGTTTCAGATAGAGTGCTGTTTCCCAAAAATTTGTGGCGGGATTGAGCATCAATTTCGCATCTTCTTTGATCTGCCAGTCGGTAAGTTCCCCGAAAACGTAGAGGTTGCCATCGGAAACCGGAAAATCGGTGCGTAAGGCAAAGTGGACGAAGGCGTAATCTTCGGTGTTCGTACCGGAAAAGTCCTCGTTTTTGAAGAAACAACGTCCGTTTAGCGTGGCGTTGCTTTCGTAGGCGCCAAACGGACGGGCGATGTCTGCCACAAGATAGACGTGATTTATATGGTTGTCGAACGTGATGGATAGCACGCGGTTGCCGTTGTAGCGCAAACTCCGGAAATCAAACACCCGAAATTCTGCCCCGCCGTTCATCACATTCTCGTTATTGTCGTAGTCGAAACTCAGCTCGGTGGGTGGTCCCGAGCGGTAGGTCAGTCCGACGATGGCATTATCCCACCGGCCGTTTTGCATGATGGTGGCGTGCAGGTACATTTTCGGATTGCGGATGTTGTAGCTGCCGGGTTGCACTACAAAATCGATCTCCTGTTTGGTGAACATATAGCGCACATCACTCGCCGCCCGTACCGAACCCGCAATGCCTACCTGCTGATCCTCCACAATCATAAAACGGCGTGTCATCACGGGATTGCTCATATCCCCGTCATACACATACAATATGTAATTTCCTGATTTAGTTGGTTTTATATTATCATTCGGAAAATCCAACTCATAGTGCATATAATGTTGGATCGTATTGAAAGAATATGAATAGTTGGAAATTTCATCCTCCATAAAACCATCAAGATAATCCAGCGGATTCAGATCCGATTTTTTCCAATCGTGCGTGCAATGAATGATGGTATACTTCAAATAGCGGCTCTCCTGCTCCAGATCGTCAAAGTCCAACTTCAGCAATTCGCTTGATCCAAGGCGAATGATGGGTTGCCCGAAATCGGTACCCAACACGCGTAACTTGATGCT
Source organism: Bacteroidales bacterium (assembly GCA_031285725.1). Taxonomy (GTDB): domain Bacteria; phylum Bacteroidota; class Bacteroidia; order Bacteroidales; family WCHB1-69; genus JAGVVH01. The sequence goes on along the minus strand of JAITVP010000075.1, from coordinate 1,374 downwards.
TTCAATGCCTGAAACATACACCTCATTGTCATACTTCGCACTTCCGGGAAGTTGGGCAAAAGAGGTTATTGTCGACGAAAAAATCAAAAAGAGGAGAAGTATGTTTTTCATAATATGTTTATTTCCAATATGTTAATAAATTGTGATAAAAGATCATAATTTCGTCAAATATAGAAAAAAATGGAACAAACTGTTTTTAGTATACAGATAATACAGATTTAGCAGATTATCACAGATGGAATGCTTTTTATATTTTAAAAAACACTTTGTCTGCCACGATGAAGGCACCGGGATATTGGAGTTTCACAGTGTTGAGCATGCGTTGGGCATCCATGCGACTTCTGAAATCGCCGAGCCTGATGCGGAAATTGGGTTCATAATATGATATATAACAAGGCATTTCCTTGAAAATCTTTTCGACCTCTTCTTTCATTTTGGTCGCTTTTTCACTGGCATTGCTGCCGGCAAACGCCACAATCTGAATCCGGTAACCGTCAATCCTTTTGACTTTGATCCAAGCGGCTTTGTGCAACTCCAACACATTTTCGATCTCCGGTTCCATATCAATGGTCACGCCGGATTGTTGCGCATGGCTTTGCGAAACACACATAAACAACATAAAAAGGGGAATAAAAAATCGATACATGAAATTTTTTTCGCAAAAGTAATGATTTTAATATTACACTACAAGCGAGGTTGTGTCCCATTGTCTGCTTTTTCAATTTCAAAAAACACAAGCCCCAGGATATCAATATATTTCAGATGTAAAAACGACAAGAAGTGATAATTATAGTAGCAATAGGAGAAATGATCTGCGAAAAGTCATGCACTATTAGTTTATTATTCGCATTAACATCGTTTTTGTTGATTTTATCTGCTTGTAATGGGGTGAGTTATAAAGATTCTAAACCATTAAAAAAACACAAACTCGTAACTGATGGCAGAACACTCGAATTTTCTTTTAGAGATTCTGTATATTCCAGACTCATGTACGTGATGGATTATGACACCGTATGTTATATGATTGACATTTTCTCAAAAGAACATATTAGGGGACTTCTAATAATTAAACACTTGTAATTCAGGAAAATAATTTGTATCTTTGCGTCCAAATTAGGCAATAATATGTTAGGCAATAAATATAAAACAAAAGGTAGAGTTGGTTTGTTCGACAAGGAAGAAACAAGCAATAAATTGTCAAAGTTAGGCAATCCGTTAGAAAAGCTCCATAAAGTAATTGATTTTGAAATGTTTCGTCCTGAATTGGAATTATCCCTTCTGAATCACGATAAAAAAAGTAATGCCGGTTGCAAGCCTTATGATGTGGTGATGATGTTCAAAATCATCCTGTTAAAACGCTTTTACAATATGAGT
>JAITVP010000072.1 GCA_031285725.1 Bacteroidales bacterium | reverse complement strand
TGATTTTCATATTCTTGCTCCACTTTCTCAAAATTCAACTCGATTTGCCTTGCCAAATCATCAACCTTCATCAACCATAAATCGGGATTTCCGTTCAAAAAATCGAAAAAAGATACTCTTTCCTCTTTCATTTCGGCGTGGTTCACCATGGGCATGATAGTCAATTCATCCGCCTCTCGGACTGAAAGTTGTGTACCAGGATCGAACTGACGGATTGATTCCACATAATCGCCAGAGAGTTCAATGCGAAACGGATGCTCTTCCGAAAAAGAGTAGAGGTCGAAAATCCCGCCGCGCCAAGCAAACTGCCCGGATTCAAACACAAACTCCTCCTGCCTATATTGATATTCGTACAAAAATTCAAGAAAGATATCAATTGGCAACAATTCGCCTTTTTTAATGGTAAAAGAGTTGGATTTAAGATATTTATACGACACCAACTTCTCCGCAATCGCCTCGGGATAAGTGACAATCCAGTATTTATCCTTTCCGTGAATCAATTTGTTGATCATCTCCGAGCGCAGTTTCACGTTGGCTTTATCAATCTCGTCATATTTGTAGACCCGGCGAAAAGAGGACGGATAATAATGTATTTTTTTATCAACCAGCTCTTTACCGTTATCATCCAACAACAATTCCAGATCATGGTACAAAAACGCCGCACTTTCCCGATCAGGAAGAATAAACAACTGGTGTTCAACCAAACACTCATCTAACTTGGCGATTGTCAATGACAGCGAAGAGCCGGAAACTCCTTTCAGCGCAACACGCTCTCCGGGATTCCGATGCCTGAAAAAATCTGATAAATTGGAAAATTTAGGAGGATTATAGAGGTTTAATAGTTCTTTCATGATTCAAAAAATCTACTTTCAATCACAATTTAAAGATAGTATCCAACATATCTACTTTTTAATCGATATATCGATAATTTCATAATAAATCAGTTTGAAAGTTTGCGAAATCAGAGAATTTGCCATACATAAAAGGCAAGGTATTCATATCTAAAAATATTTTGGCAAATATACAATTTTAATTTTACACAATTTGGCCGGTTTTGACACATCCTGTCGGGCATTTTCCGATAGCCGAGTTGGTGTATTCTTGTTGCTAATTCGGTCAATTCCGCAAAGTGTGCGTCACTTTTGGCGTCAATGTGAACATAGCCCGAAGACATCTTTGTCCCGTTTTGATTGCAAAGTTACCTTATTTTTTATTCCAGTTGCATGGTCTGCAGGTCTACTGCCGCCATTTTGGTAAACAGATCGTTAGCCGTTCGCGCATTTATATTGCACAATACCACCTTCGTTTCCCCGTTATGCTATGGTTTTATAAAAACAGCTATGGAACAGTTTTTGGATATGGATTCCCGATACCATGCGGCAGAGGATGCGAAATATTTTATTTTGCCGATCGCATACGATGACACCAGCACTTTCATGAAAGGTGCCGACAAAGGGCCTCAAGCGATTTTGGACGCTTCAGACAGTTTGGAACTCTATGATACCGCATACGATATAGAAGCGTGCACCGCCGGCATACACACGCTGCATTCATCTCTTGATTTTTCCACGCCGGAAAACATGGTGAATGACGTGCGGCAAAAAGTAGGAGAGATCGTGGACCGATATAGGTTTCCCATCATTATCGGCGGGGAGCATTCAGTATCGATCGGGGCGATCCAAGCCTTGAGCGAGAAACACACAGACCTATCCGTATTACAAATCGACGCCCATGCGGATTTGCGGGAAGAGTACCACGGTTCTAAATATAACCATGCTTGTGTGATGCGGCGCGCCCAAGAGGTAGCGAATGTTGTGCAAGTGGGCATCCGCAGCGTTTGTTTGGAAGAGAAAGCTAATATCGTGGATGGCAATATCTTTTACGCCCACCTCATCCATAACAAGACGGCGTGGATGCCGGAAGCCATCGATCGCCTCACCGACCACGTTTACCTGACCATCGACCTCGACGGTCTTGACCCCGCCTATCTACCCGCCACCGGCACCCCTCAACCCGGCGGTTTGACATGGTATACCCTTCTCGAATTTCTGGAACAACTCATCCGATCCAAGAAATTGGTCGGCTTCGACATCGTGGAACTCTGCCCCCGCCAAGAAGACAAACGCTCGGACGTGCTGGCAGCAGCGCTGCTGTATAAAATTGTGACGATGTTGGAGTTAACGGGTTGACAAGCACGTTCCACTCGTCAACTTGTTAATTTGTCAGCTAAAAATACTATCTTTGTAACCCAATCCAAAGCATGAAAAATAAAATTACTCTTCTCTTTCTTATCACCCTTTTCCCTACGGTTTCCTTGCTGGCGCAAGTGGGCGGAGAGAGCAGCTACAATTTCCTTAACTTTGCCTTTTCCAGTCGGTCAGCGGCATTGGGTGGTGGACTGATCTCGGTCAATGATGAGGATTTGTCGCTCATCATCAACAATCCTGCCACGATTTCGCAGCATCATCATAACCAACTGTCGCTCAATTTCACGGACTATTTCGCAAATGCCAACTACGGAGCGGCGCTCTATTCGTATACATTCAAAAAGGCTGGCAGTCTGGCTTTCGAGATGCGTTACGTGGGCTATGGAACGTTTACGGGCACTGATATTACCGGCATGGAAACCGGCGAGTTCACAGCGGGCGATTATGCTGCCACCGTGGGCTGGGGGCGCTATTTAGACAAAGGATTCTCCATCGGAGCTAATCTGAAATTGGGACTTTGCTCGTATGAAAATTACACCTCGTTCGGTTTTGCCGTAGATGTAGCCGGCAATTATTACAATGAAGACAAAAAACTGTCTTTATCCTTATTATTTAAGAACATCGGCACTGAGATCGCACAATTCACACCTGAATATCGTCAGAAAATGCCATTTGATATTCAATTCGCCATATCACAACGTTTCGCACATCTTCCCATTCGCTACCATATTTCATTACATCATCTTTATCGCTGGGATTTGTCCAAGTTGGAAAGTTTAGACCCGTATCTTGACCGCGATGCCATTTCCGGCGAAATCCGTTATCCTTCCAAGGTCGCCCGGTTTGCGGATAATCTGTTCCGTCACGTCATTTTTGGATTGGAAATCGAACCCTCTAAATATTTTTCCCTTCTTATCTCTTACAACCATCAACGGAATCGCGAGATGAGAATCCCTCAGAAAAAGTCAATAGCGGGATTTTCCTATGGTTTTATGATCAACATCAATGCGTTCCGGGTGGGATTTTCGCGGGCGCATTATGCCGTTGGTGCTGTCCCCAATTATTTTACCTTTGCCCTCTCGTTTGATGAATTAGCTAAAAATTCAAAAGAGAGCAAGAAGAAAAAACTAAAACGTCTAAATTAGTGTCGCCAAATGCCCATTCCTTTTTCGCCTCCTCGCATTGATGAAGAAAATATTGCCGCTGTAAATGAAGTGCTTCGCTCCGGTTGGATCACTACAGGCCCCCGCACTAAAGAGTTTGAGCGGCAAATTTCGGATTATTGCGGAGTTCAACACACGATCTGCCTCAATTCGGCCACGGCGGGACTGGAATTGGCTCTGCGCTGGTTCGGTGTACAGGAAGGTGACGAGGTCATTTTGCCAGCCTACACTTATTGCGCCAGCGCCAACGTGATCGCACATTGCGGAGCCAAGCCGGTCATGGTGGATATTAACGATGATTTCACTATCGATCCCGAGAAGATCCGGGCGGCAATCACACCGAAAACGAAAGCCATCATTCCCGTGGACATTGCAGGTCTTCCTTGCCATTACGACGAGATTATGCAGTTGGCACAGGATGAATCTTGTCGAAAATTGTTCACGCCTCAAACGGAAAACCAGCAAAAATTGGGACGGGTTTTGGTATTGTCCGATGCGGCGCATTCGTTTGGAGCCCAGTATAAAAACCGCCGCACGGGAAGTTTGGCCGACATCACGGTTTTCTCGTTCCATGCGGTGAAAAACCTCACCACGGCGGAAGGCGGCGCAGTGTGCCTCCATCTTCCTGACACATTCGATGAAGATGAAATCTACCATTATCTATGCCGCATTTCCTTACATGGACAAAGCAAAGACGCACTTTCCAAGACATTCGGAAATTGGCGGTATGACGTTTACGAAGCCGGATACAAGTGCAACATGACCGACATCCAAGCCGCCATCGGGTTAGTAGAGTTGAACCGCTATGCAGAGAATTTGCAACGGCGCAGAGCGATTTTCCAACGATACAGCGAAGCATTGTCCAAATATTCCACTTTTCAACTTCCTGAATACGAAATGAATGAACGAATATCGTCTTACCATATCTTTCCGCTCCGCATTCATGATTGCACGGAAGAGGAACGCAACCGTATTATGGAGGAGATCTTTCAACACGGAGTCTCCGTCAACGTTCATTTCATTCCGCTACCAATGCTCACTTTTTATAAAAATTCGGGTTATTCCATCGAAAATTATCCCAAAACATACGATAATTATTCTCGAGAGATTAGCCTTCCCGTCTATTTTACCTTGACCAACGATCAAGTGGAAACCGTGATTGAGATGGTCATTCAAGCGACAAATAAAGTTATAACTAAATTATAGTTATGAAAAATTTTATCTTTTCTGTTTTATTGCTTTTCTCTATAAATACTCTTTCCTGTCAAGAGATTCACTATTCGATCATCTCATCTGATAATCAAAGCATTACTATCCAGGTCGATTTTCCTGCGAGCGATAAAACAGAGATCTCAATAGATGGCGAAACGTATTATCGTTTGGCGATGCCGGGTGCGTATCACATTCTGGAGCAAGGTGCTCCGGAAGTATTGATTACAGCGCAATCCATCATTATCCCTGATAATGTAAGCCCCACCGTGGAGATCATCTCCGAAGAATTTTCGGAAAAAACAGGGTTCAAATTGGCTCCATCCCGCGGGAAAATCTACCGGAATGTGGATCCGTCCACTATTTCATTCACCAAAGGAGATGAGTATGCCACAAACGCATTTTATCCTGCCCAACCGTGCAAAGTGAACGAGCCTTATAAGCTGCGGGATTTCCACGGCACTGCGCTTTCCTTCTTTCCAGTCACCTACAATCCTGTGGGAAACACGCTGAAAGAGTACAAGAATATTGTGGTAAAAATCAACTATAATGTCACGAAATCAAACATAATTAACAAAAAGACAAACAAGGAGTTTTCGAAAGTCTACCAAAAACAGTTTTTAAATTACGAAGAGACAAAATACGATGCGATGGGCGAAGAGGGTTCTTTGCTGATCATCGCACCCGAGGAGTTTGTGCCGTCCATGCGACCACTCGCCAACTGGAAGATCAAAAGCGGCATTCCCACCGAGATTGTAGCGTATGACACCATCGCGACTTCGCAAAGCACGTTAAAAACGTACCTTACTAACTACTATGCAAACAATAACCTGACTTACGTGCTGTTGGTTGGCGATTACATGCAGATTCCGTCTTACCGCTCAAGAGGCAAGAGTTTCGATAATGTATACGCACAAGTGGATGGCAATGATAATTATCCCGATTTTTTCCTTGGAAGATTTTCGGCGGAAACGGTAGAACATGTGGAAACACAAGTCCAAAAAACGATCATGTATGAAAGCGCACCTGTGGAGACTTTACATCTCCCGGTATATGCCGGCATTGCTTCCCAAGAAGGACCAGGGGAGAACGGCGAATATGATTACGAACATATTAGGTACATTGGGAATAAATTGGCCGACTATACTTACACCTCCGGCTATGAGTTTTTCGAAGGGAGCAAGGGCGGATTGGACGAGTCGGGTGATCCGCGAGCCAGTGCCATTTCCCACGCCATCAACAACGGCGTGGGGATCATTAACTATTGCGGGCACGGCGACTGGGATATATTTGAGACCGGTTATTTCATGAACTCCCACGTGCAAGCGTTAACCAATTACAACAAACTGCCATTCATTATAGCAACGGCTTGTTCCAATGGCGAATATGTGTTGAGGACTTGCTTTGCAGAGTATTGGTTGCGGGCGAAAAAAGATGAACAACTCACCGGCGCCGTGGCCACGTTGATGTCCACCATCGTGCAAGCGTGGAACCCACCCATGGCGGGGCAGGACGAGATCAACAACCTGCTCACGAAATCCGCAAAGGGATGCACGGTTAGAACGTTTGGCGGACTTACATTCAGCGGATTGTGTGAGATCCTTGACACTTACTATGATTACGAAACATCCAACACCTGGATCATTTTTGGCGATCCTTCGTTACGTTACCGTACCGCCGTGCCATCACAAATCGCAATAACACATCCTGCCGAAGTCAATGCCGGCAACAATTCCATTACGCTCTCCACATCGTTCGACGACGTGGAAGTGACCCTCTCTTGCCGTGCCAAAATTGTCGCCAGCGGTATCATAAATAACGACAGTTTTGTAGTGAACATTGACGATATGCAGGATTACGACACCTTGCACGTGGTCGGCAACAAATACAACCATATCCCGTACATCGGCTTCATCAAAGTGAAAAATGGCGGAGCAAACATACCCACATGGTCATCCTCCCTGGAAACCGGTCTCCTGTATCCCAACCCTGCAACTGATTTCGTGACCATTGACCAACAAGATTTCCCTTCCGATGACAATGTGGAGTGCCTCATTTTCAACATCGAAGGACGAAAAATGAAACGGATTCAAGCCAGCAAATCCAATAATAAAATTGATATCCAAGAACTCGCCACCGGCAGCTATGTGCTCAAAATGATGAGCAAAGGGAAAGAAGCAAGGAGGTACAAGTTTATGGTGTCATAGAGTCTCAATTTAGGTATAGTGATCAACTTTAAAAATGACTATGAAACTAATATTCTAAATAGAACCGACACCTTTATTTTTTGGTTTAAAGTGACTGAATCGTTAAAAAAGCCCTGCCAGAAAAAACTGTCATAGAAGATTATCTGGGATTACCGGATATAAAAGATTGAATGCAAATAACACACTTAACCCCAAACCTACAACAATGACCTCCCCACCCCTCATTCTCATCACCAATGACGACGGCTACGAAGCAAACGGGATCTGGGCCCTGGTGGAAGCAGCACAGCCGCATGGCGAAGTTGTGATTATCTCGCCCGACGGACCTCGTTCCGCCATGGGACACGCCATCACGATGAATGTCCCGCTACGCATCCGCAAATTTGAAAACCCGGACGGCATCCAATACTACCGTACCAACGGCACGCCGGCTGATTGCGTGAAACTCGGTCAACGGGTGATTTTGCGGGATCGCAAAATCGACCTCGTGGTTTCCGGTATCAACCACGGTTCCAACTCTTCGGCCAGCCTGCTCTATTCCGGCACGATGGCCGCCGCCATAGAGGCTAGCTTCGAGGACATTCCCGCCATCGGATTCTCGTTGCTGGACTATAGTGAAAAAGCAGATTTCACGGCGGCGAAAACCATCGCTGGTGAGATCATTGCCAAGGTGCTATCCCATCCTTTTCCTGAACAGGTCTGCTTGAACGTCAACATCCCAAAGGGAAATATCGAAGACTTCAAGGGAATCAAGATCACCAAGCAGGCGCATGGTTACTGGCACGAGGATTTCGAGGAGAGAAAAGACGCATTCGGACGACCATACTACTGGCTCACAGGCCACTTGGTGAACAAAGATTGCGATGATGATGCTTGCCAATGCGCATTGGATCTTAACTACGTCTCCGTGCAGCCCGTACAATTCGACATGACGGCATACAAACATATTAATGATTTTAAATTCTTGGAAAAATGAGAGATAAATTAAGACGAGACAATGGCTGGATCGGCTTGGCCATCGGATTGCTTTGCCCCGCCGTGATATTCGGCGTGTTATATGGTATCGTAACCCTCGTTGAAAACCTGACCGGAAAAACCGATATCGTATCACCGCAATCCTTGTTGCTGCTGAGCATCATCCCTAATCTGTTCTTGCTTCGCCACACCTTATTGAAATTGAAACACGACCTCACTGGCCGCGGCATCATGGGAGCAACGTTTCTGTTAGCGATTGTGTTTGTGGTGTTGGAATTTGCGATATAATTTGGGACATTTCCTATCATTAACGATATGATATTCATTAAAATATTTTTGTCAAATACTTGTTTTTGTCAAAAATATTGACTTTTTACAACGATTTTTACAGGGTTTTAACGAACTTCGGTTCTTTTAGAAATAGTAAGGAGGATAAAATGGATGATTAGAAGTCCCCTATAGACAATAAAGAAGACTAATTCATATGGCAAAAAACAATACAGCGGAAATCGGATTTGAAAAAGAGATATGGAAAGCAGCAGATTTATTAAGAGGAAATTTGGATGCTTCCGAATATAAGTCGGTCGTACTTGGACTTATCTTTTTAAAGTATATATCAGACCGTTTTGAAGCAAGGTATCAAGAACTAACCGAAGAAGGTGACGGTTTTGAAGAAGATAAAGATGAATATACTGCGGTAAATATCTTCTTTGTTCCTCAAGAGGCCAAGTGGAGTGTCATTGCAGAAGCTGCGCACACGCCTGAAATCGGAACCGTGATTGACAATGCCATGCGCCTGATAGAAAAGGAGAATAGCCGTTTGAAAGGCATTCTTCCCAAAAACTTTTCCCGTCCGGAATTGGACAAAAGGCGATTGGGCAATGTAGTCGATTTGTTTACCAATATTCAAATGAAAGAGCATGGTAACAGTAAGGATATATTGGGGCGAACTTACGAATACTGTCTTTCAAAGTTTGCGGAAGCAGAAGGAAAATTAGCCGGAGAGTTTTATACACCCGCCTGTATTGTTCAAACTTTGGTGGAAGTGCTTAAACCATATAGTGGTCGTGTATATGACCCCGCATGTGGTTCGGGGGGAATGTTTGTTCAGTCGGCCAAATTTATAGAAAAGCATCAGGGAAATATTAACGATATTTCTGTTTTCGGGCAAGACAGCAACCCTACTACATGGAAAATGGCTCACATGAATTTAGCTATTCGTGGCATTGAAGCCGATTTGGGAAAGTTTAATGCAGATACTTTTTTTGACGACCAGCACCCAACATTATAGCAATTGAACTTCCTATGTACTATATCCGTCTTCTGCAAACCATCCTAAAATATCCGATGTTGAAATAATATTTAAAGCATCCGCAATGGCAGCCTCCAGCACTTCTTTGGTTCTGGCTTTCACCTTTCTCAGAT
>JAITVP010000013.1 GCA_031285725.1 Bacteroidales bacterium | reverse complement strand
TTCACCACCACCCATCGGGTGATCAACCGGGTTCATCACGACACCACGAACGCGGGGACGACGCCCCATCCAACGACTACGTCCTGCTTTACCTGACACCTCCAAGCTGTGGTCCACATTGGACACCATGCCGATGGTGGCACGGCAACTGCAAAGGATCATGCGGGTCTCGCCCGAAGGCAACTTGATCGTTGCATATTGTCCGTCCCGTGACATCAATTGAGCGTAAGATCCGGCACTGCGAGCCATTTTAGCCCCTTGCCCCGGGCGCAATTCAATGTTATGGATCACGGATCCGAAAGGAATCTCACCTAAAGTGAGCGTGTTTCCTAAATCGGGAGAAACACCAGCTCCAGAGATAACCTGTTGTCCCACTTTCAAGCCGTGAGGTGCGATGATGTAGCGTTTCTCACCATCAGTGTAGAACAATAACGCAATCCGAGCCGAACGGTTCGGATCATACTCGATCGTTTTCACGATAGCCGGAATCCCGTCTTTAGTTCTTTTGAAATCAATTAAACGATACATCTTCTTGTGACCGCCTCCGCGATACCGCATCGTCATTTTACCACTGTTATTTCGCCCGCCGGTTCTTTTTTTCGGACATAATAAACTTTTTTCAGGTTCCCTGGTGGTAATTTCGTCAAAGGCACTGATTACTTTGAATCGTTGACCTGGCGTAACCGGTTTATACTTTTTTAATGCCATTTTTAAATATTGCTAAAAAAATCAATTTTATCTTCTTTATCTACAAAAACATACGCTTTCTTGAAAGTATTTTTTTGTCCGGTGATCATTCCCGCTTTCGTGTATCTTGATGTCGATTTTCCTCGTTGTACCAAGGTGTTCACTTGCACGACTTTTACTCCGTAAATATCTTCAACCTCTTTTTTGATTTGCATTTTCGTAGCCTTTCTGTTTACCATGAAGCCATAGCGGTTGTACTTTTCCGCCACCATGGTCATTTTTTCGCTGATAATGGGCTTTATTAATACGTTCATCTTTATTACTTTTTATTTTGTTATTCTTGTCCCAACATCATTTCGATATCGCAGATGCTGTTTTCACAAATGATGACATGCTGCGCATTCAATACATCATACGTGTTCAAATCTAAAGCGCGTATAACTTTAGCCTTAGGTAGGTTACGTGAGGACAAGTAAACATGCGTGTTGGAATTGTTGGCCAACAACAACGTTTTCTTTCCTTCAAGGTTGAGGTTTTTCAATATTTGGCTGTATGCTTTGGTTTTCGGTGCGTCGAAAGAGAAATCTTCCAGCACGGTGATGCTGTTTTCTTTCGCTTTGTAAGTCAATGCGGAAAATCTCGCCAATTTTTTGATCTTTTTGTTCAATTTGAAAGAGTAGTCTCTCGGATGGGGGCCGAAAACAGTCGCACCGCCCCGGATGGTCGGGGATTTGATGCTACCCGCGCGGGCGCCACCGGTACCTTTTTGTCTTTTCAGCTTGCGGGTGCTGCCTGAGATGGTGGATTTCTCCAACGTGTCGTGCGTCCCTTGTCTTTTATTAGCCAGGATGTGCTTCACATCCAACCAAATAGCGTGATCATTAGGCTCAACGTTGAAGATATTGTCGTTCAACGTGATCATTTTTGTTGATTCGCTTCCGTCTATTTTATATATTTTTAACTCCATCTTTCTATAATTAAATATGAACCACTCGGCCCGGGAACGGAACCTTTTATCAAAATCAAATTTTTCTCTTTCACGATCTTCACGATCTGTAAGTTGATCACTTTCACTTTGTCGCCACCGGTTCTACCGGCCATGCGCATCCCTTTGAATACTCTTGAAGGCCAAGAAGACGCACCTAGTGAACCGGGAGCTCTCAGGCGGTTGTGCTGACCATGCGTGGAGTCGCCCACACCGCCGAATCCGTGGCGCTTGATCACGCCTTGAAAACCTTTTCCTTTAGAGATGCCGCTCACGTCCACAAATTCGCCTTCCACGAAGATGCTCACGTCCAACACTTCACCGAATTTTTTACGGTTTTCCACCTCAAAACGGGTAAATTCTCTTAGCACCTTTTTCGGCGTCGTGCCCGCTTTCTCAAAGTGTCCTTTCAGCGGCTTGCTTGTTTTTTTCTCTTTTTTCTCGTCGTAACCCAATTGGATCGCTTCGTAACCATCCTTCTCAATGGTCTTTACTTGCGTAACCACGCAAGGACCAGCTTCTATAACTGTGCATGGTATAATCTTACCATTGGCACCGAAGACACTAGTCATCCCAATTTTTTTTCCTATTAATCCAGACATTTTTTAATATGATTTATAATAATTTAAAAGCCTTTTCCGCCATTCGGTTTTCAAGACTTGATTTTATATCCTTCAACTAATCAATAAAATAACTATTTTTCAACCGCACACAATCCTCGCCTAAAAAGGTCGGCAAATATACAAATATTTCAATACAAAATAAAAAGAGTGATTTTTTTGCTTAATTCTCTTGATGAAAGTGCTAAGTGATTACTTACTAAAAAACGCAAACTTTCCATCCTCAAACGAATCCATCACGATGGTTCTCTCATTGTTCAGTGTTCCACCCAAGATGATTTTGGATATTTCGTTGAGTATCTCCTTCTGGATCACCCGTTTCAGAGGCCGTGCGCCGTAAATGGGATCATAGCCCAGTTCGGACAGCAAATCCAGTGCGTATTTGGTGAATTCGATCCTGATGTCTTGTTGAGCCAGCATTTCGTTGAGCTGCTCCAATTGCAGTTTGATAATGTCTTTGATCTCCCGTTTGGAGAGCGGCTGAAACATCACGATCTCATCGATCCGGTTGATAAACTCCGGGCGCATGGTTTTTTTCAGCAACTCCGTCACCTCCGCCTTCGTCCGGTCAAAAACTTCCTGATCGCTAAGCGATTCACGGTTACTGTAGTTATCTTGGATAATGTTGGAACCCATATTAGAGGTCATGATGATGATAGTGTTGCTGAAATCGGCAGTACGTCCCTTGTTATCGGTCAGTCGACCATCGTCAAGTACTTGCAGCAGGATGTTGAAAATGTCGGGGTGCGCCTTCTCAATTTCATCGAAAAGCACCACGGAGTAGGGTTTCCTTCTCACCTTTTCGGTCAGTTGCCCACCTTCATCGTAACCCACATAGCCGGGTGGGGACCCAATCAGCCGCGAAACGGAATGCGCCTCTTGGAACTCACTCATGTCGAACCGGATGAGCGCGTCCTCGGTATTGAACAGATATTCCGCCAACGCCTTCGCCAGCTCGGTTTTTCCCACGCCAGTGGTACCCATGAAAATAAATGAACCGATCGGTCGGCACACATCTTGCAATCCCGCCCGGCTTCTCCGGATGGCGTCCGCTATGGCGCTGATCGCCTCGTCTTGACCCACCACCCGCCTGTGCAGCTCGGTTTCCAACGTAAGCAGCTTCATCTTTTCGCTCTGCAACATTTTGCTGACGGGAATGCCTGTCCAACGAGCCACCACTTCCGCAATGTCATCGCCTGTAACTTCCTCATCGATCAGTGCATGGTCGCCTTGCGCTTTCGTCAACTCCTCCTGCAGCCGTTCAATCTCGATCTCGGCATTTTTGATCAATCCGTAGCGCAATTCGGCCACGCGTCCATAGTTGCCCAACCGTTCCTCGTTGATCGCCTCTTGTTTGTACTCCTCAATCAACTTCTTGTTTAGTTGTATTTTATCCGCCACTTCTTTCTCGCTCCGCCATTTAGTTGCCAACTGGTTACGTTGCTCTTGCAATTCGGATAATGTTTTATTGAGACTTTCGATTTTCGCATGGTCACCTTCTCGTTTGATCGCTTCCCGTTCGATCTCTAACTGTCTGATTTTGTGTTCGATTTCATCTAATTCTTCTGGCACCGAATTGATCTCCAACTTCAACTTAGATGCCGCCTCATCAATGAGGTCAATGGCCTTGTCGGGCAAGAAACGGTCGGTGATATAGCGTTGCGAAAGTTCCACTGCAGCGATGATCGCCTCATCCTTAATAAGTACTTGATGGTGGTTTTCGTAGCGCTCTTTCAAACCGCGCAAAATGGAGATTGCGTCATATTTATCCGGTTCTTCGATTTTTACCGGTTGGAAACGGCGTTCCAGCGCTTTGTCCTTCTCGAAGAATTTTTGGTATTCGTTCAGCGTGGTGGCACCAATGGAGCGGAGTTCACCACGGGCCAGCGCCGGTTTGAGGATATTGGCAGCATCCATCGCACCCTCTCCGGATGAGCCGGCTCCCACCAACGTGTGTATCTCGTCGATAAACAGGATGATCTCGCCGTCCGATTCCGCCACCTCGTTGATGACACTTTTCAGTCGCTCCTCAAATTCGCCTTTATACTTCGCCCCTGCGATCAACGCCCCCATGTCAAGCGAATATATTTGCTTGGTTTTCAAATTCTCCGGAATATCCCCATTGACCATCCGGTCGGCCAGACCTTCGGCAATGGCAGTTTTTCCCACACCAGCCTCCCCAATCAGGATCGGATTGTTTTTCGTGCGTCGGGCAAGGATTTGCAGCACCCGCCGAATCTCCTCGTCACGCCCGATGACCGGGTCTAATTTCCCTTTACGAGCCGCCTCGTTGAGGTTGATGGCGTATTTCCCCAGTGCGTTGTAAGTCTCCTCGCTGCTAGCGCTGGTGGCCTTGCTCCCTTTCCGCAATTCCTGAATGGCAGTCTTGATGCCGTTTTCCGTAATTCCCGAATCTTTCAATATCTTCGACGTGCCATCATCTGCCATAAACAACCCGTAGAACAGATGTTCCAGCGACACAAACTCATCACCCAGATTATTACAAAAAAGGATCGCCTGCTGAACCGCCTTTTGCGCCCCCAGTGACAGGTAAGGCTGTCCGCCCTGCACTTTTGGCAGAGTTTGGATCTGTTTATCCACTATCTGACTAATCATTTTCGGATCAGCGTCCTGTTTTTTGATCAGGTACGGTACCACGTTTTGGTCATTCTCGAAAATGGATTTTATAATATGTAGTGTATCAATCTGTTGTTGTTTATTATTCATTGCGATGAGCTGCGCGTTGGCAATCACCTCTTGTGATTTAATCGTGAAGTTATTTAGGTTCATAGTATATATTGTTACTTTTATTTAACGTGTAAGGTATGGAAAGGTTTGCAAGAACAGTGCCAAAAAAGGGAAAAGACGTGAAGTGTGGAAATTGAACTTTCTTCTTCCAAAATTGTATATGGTAGCATATCACAAAACCATAGTGAATTTTATCAATAACAATTAAAACATAGGATGATGGAAAATGAAGTAAACATGATGCCCCGAATCGGAGAAGAGGCACCGGCATTTCAAGCAAACACAACACAAGGCCCCATTAAATTCCCGGAGGATTTTAAACGGAAATGGGTGATTTTATTTAGTCACCCAGCCGATTTCACACCGGTATGCACTTCCGAGTTCATGGCGTTCGGCAAAATGGCGAAAGAGTTTGAAGACTTGAACTGCCAATTGCTTGGACTTTCCGTGGACGGACTGAGCAGCCACATCGCTTGGTTGCGGAGAATCAAAGAGAAAATCGAATACAAAGGGATGAAGAACATTGACATCCGCTTCCCGCTCATCGATGACATTAGCATGAATGTAGCGAAGAAATACGGCATGATTCAACCGGGTGAAAGTCAAACCGCAGCGGTACGGGCAGTTTTCTTCATTGACCCTAAAGGAATTATCAGAACCATTTTATACTACCCGCTTTCATTGGGTCGCAATTTCGACGAGATTAAACGCGTGTTGATCGGATTGCAAACGGTGGACAACTTTAGTGTAGCGCTCCCAGCCAATTGGCGACCGGGCGACGACGTGATTATCCCGCCCGCCAACAATATGACCTTGGCCGATGAAAGGGTAGCAGACCAAAGCGGTGCCATGATTTGCCACGACTGGTTCTTCTGCACCAAGAAGATCTCGAAAGAGGAAGTCGAAAGCAAGATTGGCAAGTAGTTTTTTTCATAATTTTGCGGAAAGGTCGTCCAATGGGCGGCCTTTTTCAATATTCAATGACTCAATAATTTCCCATATATTTCCCGAATAACCATCTCTTCCCCTTCCCAGTTAAGGGTTTGAGCAGCGATAGCGCAGTTGGCTTTGTATTGTTTATAGAGTTCCGGATTTTCGATCATCCGGCTGATGGCGGCGGCAACGTTTTCGGGGGTAAGTTCACCAATAATCTCGCCGACCTGATATTGTTCCACAATCAACTGGCGTTCGGGAAGGTCGGAGATGATGACCGGCGTGCCGGCTTTGATGTACTCGAAAATCTTGTTGGGTAAACTGTAGCAATGATCGAGGCTGACATTCTTGTCAAACGAGATACCGATGTCAGCGTGGCAGGTGTAGGTGAACAATTGATCGGGCGAGACACGACCGCGGAAGAGTACCCTGTCATCCACACCCAGCTCTACCGCCCTGAGTTTGATTTTTTCCAACACATCACCGTTGCCCACGAAGAGCAACACGGCATCCTTCACCAATGGCATCGCTTCTACCAGCTCCTCCGCTCCGCGATCCTGCCCGATATGGTTACCCTGCATCAACACAATCATCTTGTCCTCAGGAAGATTCAACGAACTCCGAGTTTCGGTCACCAGCGGCGTAGCTTTCGGCGGTATGTTGCGCACCACCCTCACCCCTACCCCATACTCCTCCCGATATGCCTTCGCAATCGATGGGCTCACCGTGATCACGTGCTTCAGTTTCGGGAAACAGAACTTCTCAATACCATGCCACACCTTCCGAACCCTCGGCCGAGAAACCACATTTACCATGTTGCAATAGTACTCGTGACTATCATAAACAATCTCTTTCTTCCGCAAGCGGCTAATCAAAAAATTTGGCAATAATGTATCCAAATCATTGGCGACCAGAATATCGCAACGTTTAAAAAGAAGATAAAAAAAGAGTTTGAAATTGAACTCGGCAAAAAATAGCGGTCCTTTACGAGCAAACATCCGCAAGCGGCGAGTCTGGTATCTACGCGGTTGCAGTTCCGGTGGACACTTGTGCCTACATCCAATTAGCTGAACCTCAAAATCCATATCCACCAGTGTGTTGCACATCTTATCCACTCGGGGATCGGTGTAGAGGTCGTTGAGGACAGAAAGCAGGATTCTTTGTTTTTTTATCATACTTTTATATTCTTTGCATAGTCTGTAGCTTCGGCTCCGCCCAACCACCTAACGTTTTCCCGCTGGTTGTGGCTGAACGGAGTCGAAGCCACATCACACGCTTTGCAAAATTACAAAAATAAATCTGTATTTTTGCCGCCTTTCCTAACGAAAATAAGAAGCAAGCCCCTTCATGGAGATTATCAACAGATTATTCCAATCTTTACAACAACACTCGGAACGGCCGGCATTTTGCATGGCCGGAAAATTCCACACCTACGGCACATTGGGAGAGGAGATTTCCCGGCTCCGTAGTCAAATCCGCTTAGATGTGAAACCGGAAGAGAACGTTGTACCCGTCATGGTGCGCGATGACCTGACAACGTATGCAATGATGATGGCGTTGTGGATGGAGGGAAAAGGCTACTTACCGTTGAAACCGGATGCGCCCGAAGAACGGAATCGGGAAATTTTGCAACGGGCGGGGGAGTGCCGAGACATTACATGCAATGTCTCTATCGCCTACCTTCTCTTCACTTCCGGCAGCACTGGGGTTCCCAAAGGTGTACCGGTGACGTTCGGGAATCTATCCGCCTTCATCGAGGCGTTCGAAGCGTTGGGAATGCCAATCGACAAGGAGGATCGTTTTCTGCAAATGTTTGATTTGACATTTGATATGTCGGTAATTTCTTGGGTGTTTCCTTTGTTGTATGGAGCGTGTGTATACACCATTCCCGTTGGAAAAATCAAGTATCTGTACGCACTGCGGCTGATGGAAGAATACCAACTGACACATGCAATCATGGTACCTTCAATCATCAATTATCTCCGTCCTTATATTGAAGATATCCACCTTCCCGCCATGCGGGGAATACTATTCGCAGGGGAAGCATTATACGAAGAAGTGATCTATCCTTGGCGGAAATGCGTTCCCAACGCATTGATATTCAATTCCTGCGGGCCTACCGAAACCACGATCGTCTGTACCGCATATCCTTGCAAGCCTGGCGACAAGCTATGGCCTGCCCACAACGGGATCATCACCATTGGCTCCGAAATGAAAGGCACTGAAATCATCATTATGGATGAAGAAAACAATCCGTTGCCTGTTGGAGAAACAGGGGAGATTTGCATGGCCGGCGAACAACTGTTTCCCGGCTATATAAATGATGATGAACGGAACCATTCCCTGTTTTTCAAGTATGGAGGAAAACGGTTTTTCAGGACAGGCGATATGGCTTTCCGTGACAAGGACAGGTTGCTTTTTTTTGCGGGTCGGAAAGACGACCAGGTGAAAATCGATGGATTCCGGGTGGAACTCGCCGAGGTAGAATATCATCTCAAACAGATCGTCTCGCCCCGAAGAGTCGTTGTCTTGTCGTTGCTCAATGAGCAGAAAAACAATATGCTAATAGCGATGATAGAGGGAGATACTATTAATGTTAGTGAAATAAAACAACAATTGCGGGATACACTTCCGGGCTACATGATTCCATCACAGTTTCATTTTATGCCGTCATTTCCGCAAAATGCGAATGGAAAATTGGATAAAAGGAAGATCACTCAATGCTTCTTGAGTTGTTGAATCAATGATATAACATCAAATGAAAATCATACTTTTCGGGGAGGATAAATTTTCGCTGCTTGGTTTGGAGGCATTGTTGGAAGCAGGATACGAGGTGCCGTTGGTCGTCACACCGATGAACAATCCGACCGCCGCTCTGTTGAAACGCCAAGTTGAGAAGTCGGGCATTCCGGTGTTTGTTGCCGAAAAGATCAATGACAAGGAGATGGAAGAGCGGCTCAACTCCCTCCGTCCGGATCTGTTTTTTCTCATCCATTTCGATCGAATTCTAAAAAAGAACATTTTCTCGATTCCGCCCCGAGGCTCCATCAACATTCACCCCTCCCTATTGCCAGCCTATCGGGGACGAACACCCCAGCAGTGGGCGATTATCCACGACGAAACAGAACTCGGCGTGACCACCCATTTCGTGGATGAAGGTATCGACACTGGCGATATTATTCTTCAGGAGAAATTTGAAATCACGGAAGATACATATATTGCGGATGTGCAACATCTTCTTTTTCTAAACTATAAAAGAATCATTAAAGATACGATGGATAAAATTATCCTTCCCGATTTTGTCCCTCAAAAACAGAATATCACGTCCGACAAAATCTATCCGAAAATAAATCCGGAAAATTGTGCGTTAAGCGATGACAATACCGTCACGGAAATCCACAACCGTATCCGTGCCTTGTCGTTACCTTACTTCGGCGCACCTTACCAACAGTATCGTCTTTTTAAAGGACATATTTTATCTGTAGAAAAAGAGAGGGAAATTCGCACCCACTACGACAAGATCGGATTTTTTCCAAATACGAAATTTGGGGCTATTTTCGTTGCCAAAAACGGTGTAGTGGAAGTGGAGCAGTTTACTAGGGAACAATAACGAGCAACTGATAACTGAAATATGAACACTAACGATATTTTAACGAAACTGAACGGCATCGCCGCCCAAATTTTACAACAATCTGATCTGAGACTTACCCCCGATGCATATACCATGGACATTGATGGGTGGGATTCCTTGGCCCACATCAATATCATCAATCAGGTAGAGAAAGAATTTGAGATAAAATTTAAATTATCCGAGTTTTATAAGATTGATACGATCAAGAGTTTTTGTGACATTATTATGGAAAAATCAGCTAACTAATTTTAAAAGTACCATGATGGGAACACGGATTTGATTCGATCCGTGTTCCCATCATTATTTTCAAGATACGATAAGAAAATTCCAATAATGAGTTTTTAGTATCTTTGTGCCCTTACATCATTGTCATCACGCTGCATGAAAAAAACAACACCGCTCCTATTGCTTTTGACCTTGGCCTTTAGCTTGAATCTTTGGGGCACGCACCAAAGGGCGGGTGAAATCACCTATAGCCATGTTGGTGGGTTAACTTATGAGTTCACAATCATCACCTACACGTATACGCCCAGTTTGGCAGACCGGCCAGAGATTGACGTGTATTGGGGCGATGGTTCGTTTTCCACCATATCACGGACAGTAAGACAAGAATTGCCAAATAGCGTCAACATCACGCTAAATAAATATATTGCCCAGCACACCTTTCCGTCAGCCGGCAATTTCTCGGTCACTTTCGAGGATCCGAATCGGAACGCCGGTATCGTGAATATTCCCAATTCTGTGAATATTCCCTTTTTCATTGAGACGATCATCAACATCAATCCTTTCCTCGGGGCAAACTCCTCGCCGGTATTGCTTAATGCGCCCATCGACAACGGGTGCGCAGGAGTACCCTATTACCACAATCCCGGGGCCTATGACCCGGACGGCGACAGTTTATCGTACAGCCTCATCGTTTGCCGGGGTTACGAAGGCGAAAATATTCCCGGATACTCGTATCCCACGACATCTGGCATCCTTTCCATCGACCCGTTTACCGGCGACCTCACATGGGATTCTCCAATCACGGCGGGCGAATACAATATTGCTATTTTGATCAAAGAGTGGCGCAGCGGCATTCTGATGGGCAGCGTAGTACGCGATATGCAGATCACCATTGCTCCCTGCAACAACCGACCGCCGGAAATACACACGATCATCGACACATGCATCATCGCCGGCGACACGCTCTCGTTCGAGGTGATCGCCACCGACGAGACTTCCGCACATGTCACACTTTCCGCTTCCGGTTCACCATTCCTAGTAAACTACAAGCCGGCTGTTTTCAATTCGGTGACCGGCGAGCCGCCCGTATCTTCGTTTTTCATTTGGATAACCGACTGCCAACATAGTAACATTAACCCGTACACCGTGCTTTTCAAGGCGAAAGATAACGGACCACAAGTCGAGTTGAGTTCCTACAAAACGGTGACGATACGGGTAATTGCACCCAAACCCGAGGGAGTTGTCGCCACGCCAATCGCCAACGTCATTGAGCTGGCTTGGGACCAACATGTTTGCGCAGAAGCTAAAGGATATTATATTTACAAGCGGCGCAACTCCAATCCTTTCGAACCTGGACATTGCGAAACCGGATTGGCACCAGAACGAGGTTACACGCTGATCGGGACAAATAATGGCCACGATAACACCACCTTCACCGATGATGGCGTAGTGATGCCACTCTACCACGGCAATGAATATTGTTACCGCATTGTCGCTTTTTTTGAGAATGGTTCGGAAAGTATAGTCTCTGACGAGGTTTGCGCCTATATCAACAACGATGCGCCACTGATTACCCGCGTTGACGTAGAAAGCACGAACTTGGCAGAAGGAAGTATCCGGGTGGCTTGGAGCAACCCGTCAGAGCTGGACACAATGCTCTTTCCCGGACCTTATTTTGAATATCATGTGCTACGTGCCAGTTCAGAGAATATGAGTTACGAGTTGATCGGATCAACAACCTCATTGCAAGACACTTCCTATCAAGACTTTTATCTGAACACACAAGAGTTGACCTATTTTTATAAAGTGGAATTATGGACATTGCTCCGTGATTCGTTGGCGCTGATTGAGACTTCGGATCCAGCTTCGTCCGTTTTTATCGAGATCGCACCGCGCGACCGGGCACTCACGCTGTCGTGGAGCGAGATTGTGCCATGGAACAACGAACGTTATTTTATCTATCGTTATAATCCCGAAACAGCAATTTTCGACTCCATCGGTATGACAGTAAGCCAGAGTTATACTGACCGAGGATTGGAGAATGGAGAGGAGTACTGCTATTATATTATCTCCGAGGGAGCTTATTATCTGCCGGACACATTGGTACCACTCCACAATCGTTCGCAAATCCGTTGTGGAATCCCGTACGACAACACGCCGCCCGACATTCCGGATGTGACTATCGCCACTGATTGCAACGTGGTTGAGGTTGAATGGACTTTCCCGAATACAGACTCTTACACTGATGTTTGGATGTACTATATCCATTACAAATCTAAGCTCACTGGTGAGTTTACCATCGTAGATTCATTCCGGAACGATGGTTCGACATGCTATCCCGACCCATGCGTCCACACGATCGTAAATGCAGGAGTAATTATCGGTTGTTTTGCCCTCTCTGCCATCGACAGCAACAGCAATCACTCCGACCTCAGTGCTATCACCTGTTTTGAATACGATCACTGTTTCAACTACCGCCTGCCCAATGTCTTCACACCAAATGGCGACGACTACAACGACCTTTACATCCCCTATCCATATTCTAATGTGGAAAAAATCAACATGGTGATTTACGACCGGTGGGGAAAGCGCATCTTCACAACCGAAAACCCTGACATCAACTGGGATGGTGTCAACCAATACACAAAGCGGGAATCTCCCGATGGTGTTTACTATTATTATTGCGATGTCTACGTCCAAACGCTCACCGGCGAAACAATTTTCAACCTGATCGGGTCGATCACGCTATTGCGGGGAAAGAAGTAAGAAGGGAAAGAAATTTAAAAATTTCTTGATTTCTGGTAATAATGCCAAAAAAAATTGATGGAAATCTAGAAAATTGAATTTTTCTCAATCTCTGATTTTCCGGAGTCCCCGTTTCTCCTCCTCTGGGGATGGATTGAATGGAAGCGGTCTTGGGATCGTCCCGGTTTGGTGCAAAAAAAAAGCCCCCTGGATTTCCAGAGGGCCTGCGGTATTGGGCGACGACCTACTCTCCCACCC
>JAITVP010000123.1 GCA_031285725.1 Bacteroidales bacterium | reverse complement strand
GACATCGTGTGTATCTAAGGGCAATCGGTTTTCGCCGTAAATTTCAAACTCAAATCCAAACTTTTGATGTGGTGGGTGAGTGCGCCCACGGAGATATAGTCCACACCGGTTTCGGCATATTCCCGCAAGGTCTCCATCGTGATGCCGCCAGAGGCCTCCGTTTCATACTTCCCATCAATGAGTTGCACTGTTTTTCGGATTTCTGCCGGAGTGAAGTTGTCGAACATGATCCGGTCTACACCGCCGTGCGCCAACACCCGTCTCACCTCCTCTAACGAACGTGTCTCGATCTCGATCTTCAACGGAAGGTTGTTTTTTTTCAGATAGTCACGGGTGGTGTCAATCGCTTGTTCGATACCGCCAGCAAAGTCGATATGGTTGTCTTTCAGCATGATCATGTCGAACAAGCCGAAACGATGGTTTTCGGCACCGCCCACTTTCACCGCATATTTTTCAAAAATCCGCATGTTAGGCGTGGTTTTTCGGGTATCCAAAATTTTGGCTGTGGTACCGGCCACGGTGTCCACGTATTGTCGGGTTTGGGTGGCGATGCCGCTCAGCCGTTGCATAAAGTTGAGGAGTGTCCGCTCAGCCGTCAACATGCTACGGGCGGGGCCGCGCAAAATGAAAACCAGGTCGCCTTTTTGGATGGCATCGCCGTCCTTTTTGAAGGTTTCCATCGTGATGGTCGGGTCAACCTCTTCGATCACTTGTCGCGCTACATCAATACCGGCTACAATACCGTAGTCCTTGGCCCACAGTTTCATTTCACCCTGCACCGTCAGCGGTACGGAAGCAATGGACGAATGGTCGCCATTCCCGATATCTTCGATTAATGCTTGCCGTATGATTTCTTTTGGGTTCATTATATATACATTTTTAGTAGACGAGTGGACAAGTAAGTAGGTGGATAAGCCTATTCTTCTATTCTTCTACTTATCCACTTGTTTGCTCGTCCACTATTTTTCTCTCTCGGTAAAACCAACTCAGGTGTAACTATCACGTTACTCTTGTGCAGCTCGCGGTCATAGATGAAAAACTCCAGTTGGATGGTGTCGAACTCCGAGAAAGGGTTCAGATCCAAGTCTATGGAAAATTTCACCTCGATTGATTCGGGAGTGTAATTACTCAGCATCGGAATTCGGGTATGAAGCGGCTGCGAAGTCTCGATTTTCACAAATTCACCATGTTGTTTTTCATAATAGAAAATGTAGAGATTGTAGTGATATTCTGAATTTCTATCAAACGGCGACATTGTGTCCGCCTCACTCAACCCCACATCACCGTCACCGTCGGTGAAAGTAAATGACAATGTTCCTTTGGGAGAATTGAAATATTCATCGATATAATACTCAAAGCCAGTATATTCTGTGATTTCGGGAATGATAGAGTATTGCAATTGCGGTTCGCATGCGCAAAGGAAAAATGCAGGGATGAGTAGTGGCAGGAAGTATTTTGTCTTTTTCATAGCGAGTTATTTATAATCTTCAAATGCGCGTTCGAGTTTCAACAATGCCGTTTCCACATCGTTTTTCGGACAAGCTAAATTCATTCGCAGAAATTTTTCGCCCTCTTTGCCGTAAATTCTCCCATCGTTCAAGGCAATCCGGGCATCTTGAATCGTCTTTTGCCACAATTCATCATGACTCATCGGAAGATCGCTGAAATCCATCCACGACAAATAGGTTGCCTCGTGTTTGATTGTTTTGACAAACGGCATCTTTTCCGCAATAAATGACTTCGCAAAATTCACATTTTCAAAGATATATTCATTCAGTTGGTTCATCCAGTCCGCACCGTGCGTGTAGGCCGCCTCCAGTGCCACATCGCCAAAAATATTTCCCATCTCGACATGCAGGCGATCCATGACAAATTCCGCATAACGCTTGCCCAACTTTGGATTGGAGATGATCACCTCCGACGTGGACAAGCCCGCCATGTTGAAACTCTTACTCGGAGCCATGCACGTGATGGTATTGGCTGCTATTTCGGGAGACAGCGAGGCAAACGGCGTGTGTTTGAAACCTGGCATAATCAAATCGGCATGGATTTCGTCGGAAATGAGCAATGTGCCGTATTGCAGACATAATTCCCCTGATTTTCTCAACTCATCCGGTGTCCAACAACGGCATACCGGATTGTGGGGATTGCAGAAAATCACTATCTTGACATTATCTTTCAATCTCTTCTCGAGATCTTCAAAATCAATGTGATACGTTTCATTTTCGTAAATCAGCGGGGACAAAACCAAGGATCGATCCTGATTTTGCACCACATTGTAAAATGGGTTATACACCGGCGTGAAAATCAGTACCTTGTCGTTCACTTCCGTGAATGCTTGTATCAAAATGGAGAGCCCGGCCACAATGCCCGGGGCGAAATGTATCCACTCCCGTTGAATCTCCCACTGGTGGCGGGTTTTCATCCATTGGACGATGGAATCGTAAAAAGTGTCGCTGTGGAAAGTATAGCCCAGTACCGGGTGTTTTGCCCGCTCCTCAATGGCTTTGAGGATGAAATCCGGAGTCTTAAAATCCATATCCGCAATCCACATCTGTTGCAGATCGTTGGTCCCGTAAATAGGGTAGGCCAGATCGTATTTTACGGAGTTGGTGTTTTTTCTGTTTATGGGGTCGTTGAAGTTGTAGATCATTAGTTGGGGGTTGTTAATTTGCTTATCGGGAATACTTGTTAGTTGTTTATGGCAACACGGATTTGGCGGATGAAACGGATATTTTTTTCTTCATAAGATTCCTGACTTCTCACACCAAGTCTCTTTCATCCTCTCCCAACCGATATTCTTCCAAAAACCTCTTCGCCGCATGCATCAGTTCATACATCACAGTGTCGTTTTCCACGAAGGGGACTACTTTCCGGAAGTTGGCCACAAACTCTTCGAGGATTTCGGAGGATTTGAGGGGACGGCGGAAGTCGAGAGCTTGGGCAGCGTTAAAAAGCTCGATCGCTAAGATTTTCTCTACGTTATCCAACACTCTATAAGCCTTGGTTGCGGAGTTGGCACCCATGCTCACATGGTCTTCTTGCCCTTGTGAAGATTCTATGGAATCCGTTGAACAAGGCATGGTCAAGCTCTTGTTTTGGTTGACGATGGAGGCAGCCGTGTATTGCGGAATCATAAAACCAGAGTTTAGTCCAGGGTTTTTCACCAAAAACGAAGGTAATTCACGTTTTCCTGAGATCAGTTGGTACACCCTGCGTTCGGAAATGTTACCCAATTCGGCCATGGCCATCGTGAGGAAATCCAGTGCCAATGCTAACGGTTGACCGTGAAAATTACCGGCGGAGATGATCATGTCCTCATCAGGGAAAACGGTGGGGTTGTCGGTGGCGGAGTTGACCTCTACTTCTACCACTTCGCGCACGTGGGAGAGGCTGTCTTTGGTTGCGCCATGTACCTGCGGGATACAGCGGAACGAGTAAGGATCTTGCACGTGCTGTTTGGGACGGCGGATGATCTCCGACCCTTCCAACAAGGAGGTGAAGCGGGTGGAAGTCATCAGCTGACCGAAATGCGGGCGCACCAAGTGAACCGCCAAATGAAACGGCTCAATTCGACCGTCGAATGCGTCTAATGAAACCGCCCCGATCTTGTCGGCCAACAAGGAGAGTTTCGTTGCCTTCATCAGCAACCATACGGCATACGAACTCATGAACTGCGTGCCATTTAGCAATGCCAGTCCCTCTTTGGATTGCAACTCTAGCGGTTGCCAACCGAACTTTTCATTGATCTCGCCTGCCGGGTATTTTTTGTTTTTATAATGCACTTCGCCCAAACCAATGATGGGCAGACAAAGATGTGCCAATGGCGCTAAATCGCCCGATGCGCCCAATGAACCTTGCTGGTACACTATCGGAAAAACGCCCTTGTTAAAAAAGTCGATTAATCGTTGGATTGTCGCCACCTGCACACCGGAATAGCCATAAGACAGAGATTGGATTTTCAACAACAACATGATCTTCACAATCTCTTGTGGCACCTCGTCGCCGATGCCGCAAGCATGGGAAATTACCAAGTTGCGTTGCAGGGTGGATAAATCTTTCAAAGAAATCGTCTCGTTGCATAACGACCCGAAGCCGGTGCTGATCCCATAGACCGGCACATTGCTGTTTTTCATTTTCTCGTCCAGATAGGTCCGGCATTTTGCCACTGCAGTTTCCGAGGCCTCCGAAAGTTCCAGTTTCGCATGGCTATGGAGAATATTTTCAATGATGTCAATACTCAAATGTTCGTCAGAAATAGTGTGTTTTCTCATATTTATATGTGTTCTATATTATGATCAAGATTATTGATTGCAAAGATACAAATTCATGATTAATTGCGTGCCGCATGGAGTGCCCCCAGGGCAAATCATTAAAATCACCTATTCTCAACTCGTTAGTTCATGAAATAAGACGTTTTTTATGCGGTCATACGTTTACCGTTCACCATAGGCTGTTATTATTTCGTCTACCTCTTTGGTGAATCCTTCACGCCAACCGCATGCATGCCAAACAATCTGACTTGTATTCATGTCCACAAGGTACAATTGAGGGTATCCTTGGCATTCTCCCATTTTCTTTGACATATTGAAAATATCATTACTGCTGAAAGCGCAGGCCACGTCACATTTCAAGTTGAGATTTTCAACCACCCGCCGCATTTTGGCCGTGTCCTCATCGTAAACATTGATACTGACCATTTTCAGCAGCGATTCATCGTAAAACGTGTCCATGGTGGCCAATTCGCGCATGGCCATCATGCAGGGATAGCAGCTGATATACCACATGTCGATCAACATGAATCGGGAGTTAATCCTGTCGGAGTGGATCGTGTCGCCCGACAGGGAAGGGAATTTCCATTCGGGCATGAAAAACCGGGTTTCTGTTTGTGTCTCTTGCGGCATTTCCTCCGCCCACGTACCGCTGTTTTTAGTCACCAACCGGACAATCGAATCGCAGAAATGAGCCAGGAAAGCCGAATCTTCTTTGGCCTGTTTCACGGCGGTTTGTTTATCATATTCTTTTTTCAATTCCTCAAATTTAAAACTAATCGTATCTAAAATATCGGGATGGATATGGTCGTAAAGGCGTTGCTCAAAAACAATACTCCCGTTATACTTCCTTTCTGTTTTAATGTAAGTATACCAATATTCGCTTTGTACCCACTCGAAAGTTTTCCTGTCAAATTCATATTCTGAAATTTCGTCTGAAAAGATCTCGTCATCAGGATGTAGTATTTTATATCTGATATTTTTTTTGTCGATTTTAGGAGGAATGCGTTGAAACGTACCGTTTTCATATCTTTCCATGGGCCAACTGTATGCAGTGGAAAAAGGAATATCTTGATAATAATTCACATCATTTTTTGCATCAATATAAATATCATCATAGTATCCATACCAAGCATAGCCGTGAAACTTCAGATTATAAAATGCCGCAGCAGCATACGCCGTTTTGGCATAAATATTCGACCGATCGGAAGCTTGCAAATAGCTTAGGTATTTGAGGTCTTTGGGCGTTGAAATAAAAAAAGAGTCATAGATCCCATTGTATGTGGTATCGCCATCAGTCATATGAATTTCTTGATATTTTGCATAGCCCGATTGCACTCTGTTTTGTTCTTCCATAAACTTGCGGAACAGCTTCGGGATTTGTGCGGAAACACATGGCGAGCTGAGAAGAATAGCAAGCAGCACGAGGCTGCTTGCTATGGAAAAACGATTTGCAGTGATGCTGTTCATTTTATTCATAAATGATTCCGTTTATAGTTATGATATCACTTTGCACTAAATAAGCTCCTCCTACTATGGTTTTGATGGAACCACCACCGCCAATGCTTACTCTGATATATGTCAAGCACTTTTCCACAAGTGAGTGCTTGAGAAAGTCCCCCCCTTGGGGCACAATAAGATTTCCCCGTACCCTTATTCACTACCTCACAAGATGAATTAGATGGAACAGATCCACCGGGAGTGCCCTCACTACAAATGCAATAAATATCAGCCTGACTTGGTACTGAAGCAACTTTCATGTCATTAGTGGGCTCAAACTTCACAGGTTCATCGCCTGACAAAGGAACCAACCAATAGATAGCATCGTTGGGGATCTCAATGGTGAGACTTTCGTCATCTTTTGTTTGGGTTTTAAATCTAACTTTTCAGACACAATGAAACCTCCTGTTATTTTGGGGTCATCAGCAACGGCATTGAATACACATTGCGCGTTGTTGTCCTCATCCCTGAAAACATCCACCTGCAAGCACACTCCATCGTAATTTCTGGCAACAAATTCCGACAAGCACACTCCATCGTAATTTCTGGCAACAAATTCCGACTCTTTCACGAGATTTTTCTCGGAATTGTTGTTTTTCCCTTCTTTTTCGCAAGCGTAAAATACGGTTACCCCTGCAATCAATGCCATCGCCACCATAGCGGTGAACAATTTCATGTTTACTTTTTTCACTTTATTTTTTAGTTTAATGTCACGCTCCCTTTAAGCAGACAGAAATGATTATTAATGTCCGGCAAAAGTATAAAAAAATTTCACTATTGATCGGTTAAAACTCAGGGCAAACGCATTAAAAAACCTCATTTCATATTCATACGATGAGATCATTTTGTACACAAGCCATTGGTGATATTTTAAATGCTTGTATGTGCTTTGTATTTATATTTTTTGTATACTTGCCACATTATCAAATATTTAAAAGAAATCTGAAATCTGAAACCTTATCCCATTTTTGCGACATGAAAGATCCGGGAATTGACAGGAAGAAGTCACACCCATTGGAAAACATCATTCT
>JAITVP010000173.1 GCA_031285725.1 Bacteroidales bacterium | reverse complement strand
CTCGGGAAAGGAGAAGGACGAGGAGAGCGGATATTCTTAAGTAAGTGCTCATAATTATCTCACATATATAGAACTGTTGCATCTTTGCCCCATAGAACATAGTAGATAGATACGCAGTTTGTCGTATATTTGCGCCGGCCATATCAACATGCTCCACGATCTCCGCACCCGCAACTGTGAAGAAGCAATCTTGTGGCATTTCGGTGATGCGGAACAATGTCGCGAGAAATTTCGCAATTTGAGCAAAAGTGACCGAAATGCATTGATTAAGTTTTTGGAAGCCATAAAAACTGTTCAAAGTTATGAAAAACAAAACCATAACCTTCTCCTCCCTTCTTGTCATGCTTGTTATTTTGACGGTGGCGACATTTATGGAGCGGTTCAACGGAACGGCGTTTGCAGCAAGCCACATTTACGGATCATGGTGGTTCATAGCAATATGGTTTATTATCGCAGTCAGTGCGTTGGTCTACATTATCCGGCAAAAAATGCACAAACGGCCGATAGTCTTTTTGCTGCACGTTTCGTTTTTGGTGATCTTGCTCGGAGCATTTTTGACGTTCACAACCAGCAAACAGGGTACAATCCGGCTACGGATGGGGAAACCGTCTAACACTTTCGTGAATAAGAAAACCAACACTCAACAGCCGTTGCCGTTTGACATCACGTTGACGGAGTTTCAAGTGATTTGCTACGAAGGAACACAGGCACCCTCGGATTACGTGAGCCAGATCAGCATTAGGAAAGATCAAGAGGAAAGCACTGGACAGATTTCGATGAACAAGATTTATTCAAAAGATGGATATCGGTTTTATCAATCAGGCTATGATCATGATCAGCAGGGATCGATTTTGATGGTAAAGACAGATCGGTTTGGATTGCCAGTAACCTATGGTGGATATGCATTGCTGTTGATCGGCATGATCGGCTTTTTCTTTTCGAAAAACACCGGATTCCGTCAATTGTTGAAACATCCCGCCTTAAAAAAGGGGGCGATGGTGTTGCTAATGTTCCTGACTTGCCACGGCGCAATGGCCGAAGAACGGGTGTTGTCAAAGGAGACAGCCCGCAAATTTGGGGAGATACAGATGTTATACCACGACCGCATCACACCGATTCAGACATTTGCCAAGGAGTTCACTTTAAAATTATATGGGAAACCAACTTACAATTCCCTCACTTCCGAGCAAATCCTTTCAAGCTGGATTCTCTATCCCGAAGATTGGATGCGCAAGCCGATGATCAAGATCAAGAACAAACAGATTCGGAAAATGTTGGGAATTAGTGGGAAATACGCCACTTTCGCCGATTTTTTCACCGACAGCGTGCAGTATAAACTTGCCGATCCAATCCGCAGAATCCATGCGGGCGAGGAACTCGAGTCGATGAAAGATATTATAGCGGCAGATGAGAAAGTACAACTAATCATTATGTTACGGATGGGCATCCCGTTAACCATCTTCCCGCAAATGGAAAATGGGGAACTGATTTGGTATTCACCTGCTGATGATTTACCTGCCAACATGCCTCAAAATGAACAACTTCTAATCATGGGTTATTTTGACTTATTGCATGATTATGCCAGGGAAAATGACATGGCAGGTTTACAAACAATGCTTGAAAAATTGAAAGTTTTCCAGTACAAAAAAGCCGGTAATATGCTCCCATCTACTGGGAAAATCAAAGCGGAACGGCTCTACAACAATCTGAATATTGCCAAACCGATCGCATTCGCGAACATTTTGTTAGGATTTTTCGCCCTGATTTATTTCTTCCGAAGAAAGCGGGAGGAGCATGAAACTCCCACATCATCGTCAAAGATCATCACGCTCATACTGAATATATTACTCATTATAGCTTGGATTGGCATTCTAACATTGATAGGGTTGCGAGGTTACGTGAGTGGACACATTCCATTGGGAGGCGGTTATGAAACGATGCAATTCTTGGCGGTTTGCATCATGCTGCTGGCATTTCTATTCCAGCGCAAATTTTTCTTGTTCCTGCCATTCGGATTCATCTTTTCGGGATTGGTGTTATTGGTATCGGGCATGGGTGCCTCAAACCCACAAATCACACAGTTACAGCCGGTTCTTGTCTCGCCTTTGCTGAGTGCCCACGTCTCGTTGGTTATGATGGCCTACACGCTTTTTGGTTTTATAACACTTAATTCAATCTCCGCCCTCTTTCATGTCATCCTTTCTGGAAAAAACAAATCCTTATCCGGAGTCAACCAGCGGCTTACACACCTATCGGTTATCAGCCGCATTCTGCTCTATCCGGCTATCTTCTTGATGGCGGCAGGCATCTTTGTCGGGGCGGTTTGGGCCGAGGTGAGCTGGGGCATCTACTGGTCGTGGGATCCGAAAGAGGTCTGGGCATTGATCACCCTGATAGTCTATGCGATAGCGCTGCATGTTGGCAGCCTCCCCACCATGCGAAAACCGTTGACGTTCCACATCTACACACTCTTCGCCTTCCTCTCTGTCCTGATGACCTACTTCGGCGTGAACTACATTCTCGGTGGCCAACACAGTTATGGCGCTACCTTTGCTCGCAGTTCGGTGTTCTGGGTGGTATTATCTATCCTGGTGGTATTCATTGTGCTGCCGCTGTCGGCAAGGATTCGACATGGAAAAAAGAAGTAACACAAGTTTTTACGACAAATCTGTATATATGGCCATTTCCTTTTTCATTTTGCAAAGGTAATATTGGCTACGATTCTATGATAAGATTGCGTAACATGAGTAATAAATACACTTTACAACCGGGCACCAACAGAGGGCTGCTTGGTGATTGCGGCAGAATAAGAGGCAAATGGATAAAATCCGTCCCGTTATATGCCATATTTTGTATTTTTGCCTCAAATTTTCAATTATGAAAAAATTATATTTTCTCCTCTTGGCTATCTGCTTACAAACGTTTGCGTTAGCGGAAAATAACTATCAGATTTCAATTCTCACTTGCTCAACGGGTGATGAGATTTATTCGGTTTTCGGACACACCGCCATCCGAGTAAAACAGCAAGAGTCCGATCTGGATCTGGTGTTCAATTTCGGGATGTTTGACTTCAGTACCGACTATTTCGCCTTCAAATTCGCAAAAGGCACATTGCTCTACTGCTTGGGTGTGCAACAAACGGATCATTTTGCGATGGAATACACATACGATAACCGACTCGTCACCGAGCAAGTCCTCAATTTGACGGATGCTCAAAAAGAGACGATTCTTCGCAAGTTAGACTTCCTCTATCAGCCCGAAAACCGATATTACCGTTACGCCTTCATTGAGAAAAACTGCGCCACGGAAATACGGGATATTTTGACGGAAGCCGGCATTAATTTCAAAATAGAATCTATCTCTCTGTCGGAAAGGGACTTGATAGAGTCTTATCTTCCTCATCACAAATGGTTGCGGCTTGGCATCAATTTGGCACTAGGTCGAACTATCGACAAACCGAGTAATACCTACCGCAGTATGTTCCTCCCTGATGATCTGCATGATGAACTGGAAAAAGCGGATCAGGAAATCGGAAACGTCATTGCGGAAGAACATGTGCTCAATAGCATCACCGAACGTGAATACAAATCTGATTGGTGGTATTCGCCATTTTTTATCTTCTCCATTTTGTTTATTATATCGCTATTTATCAAGCATAAAGGACTCCCGATCACTCTCTTTTCGATCATCGGATTGGTAGGATTGCTGTTATTGGTGCTAAACATTTTCTCGTTGCATACTGAGGTGAAACAGAATTTCAATATCCTATGGTGCAATCCACTGTATTTTATCTATTTACCCTTCATCCTCAAAAACAAATCCAACAAATGGTTACCGATTATCTTCCTATCAACCATTGGGTTAACTATACTCATTTGGATTACCGGCTTTCAAATCTTCGACTGGGCAATTATTCCGATATTGCTAATGCTGGCATGGCAAAACGGGAAACAATTAATGATGAACCGTTAAAATTATCAGCTGTTAACTGCTAATTAAATTTTCTCATCACTTCTTTTTCATAATAAAACTGATACGCTCCCGAAGTGACATTTTCGAGCCATTTTTCGTTGGAGAGATACCAATCTACGGTCATTTCGAAGCCTTCGGTAAATTTGATGTGGGGTTCCCAGCCCAATTCTGTTTTGAGTTTGGTGGCATCGATGGCGTAGCGGAGATCATGGCCGGCACGGTCTGTCACATTTGTGATCAATTTCAACGAATAACCGTCTGGTCTGTCCAGTTTCCGATCCATAATTTCGATCAATTTATGGATCAGGTCGATGTTCTTCCATTCGTTGTTTCCACCGATATTATAGGTCTCGCCATTCCGTCCTCTATGAAAAATCGTGTCGATCGCTTCCGCATGGTCTTCCACATAGAGCCAATCGCGCACATTGATACCTTTACCGTAAACCGGTAAGTTTTTTTCTTGTTTTATGTTATTGATAAAGAGTGGGATTAACTTCTCTGGAAACTGATTTGGCCCGTAGTTGTTGGAACAATTCGAAATGACGATCGGCAGTTTATACGTGTCGTGGTACACTCTCACAAAATGGTCGGAGCAAGCTTTGGATGCGGAGTAGGGACTGTGGGGATCGTAAGGTGTTATTTCGGTGAAAGCACCGGTCTCGCCCAAACTACCGTATACCTCATCGGTAGAAATATGATAGAAAAGCTTCCCTTCCGTGTTCTCTTTCCAGCAGTTACGTGCCGCAGCTAACAAATTGACCGTGCCAATGATATTGGTGTGAATAAACTCCATCGGGTTAGTGATGGAACGATCCACGTGTGATTCGGCAGCCAAGTGGATCACGCCATCAAAACGGTGTTCCTCGAAAAGACGGATTATGGTGTCTCCGTCCACAATATCGGCTTTGATAAAGTGGTAGTTGGGTTTGTCTTCAATATCTTTCAGATTTTCAAGATTTCCGCAATAAGTCAATTTGTCAAGATTATAGATTTCATACTGGGGATAATGATTCACAAAACGTCTAACAACATGGGAACCAATGAATCCTGCTCCACCGGTGATCAATATTTTTTTCATAAAAAAGTCGATTACTTAATAAGGAATGGGAATTTATCAAAGTTTTTCAAGGCGATAGAAGTACCGCGAGCCACTGCTTTCAACGGATCTTCCGCCACATGCACTTTCAACTTGGTTTTCTTAGAGATGCGTTTATCCAAGCCGCGCAACAACGAACCGCCCCCGGCCATGTAAATACCGGTTTTGTAAATGTCGGCCGACAATTCCGGCGGGGTGTTTTCCAGCGCATTGATCACGGCGGCTTCGATTTTGGAGATCGAGCGGTCGAGTGCCTGGGCGATCTCGCGGTAATTCACTTTCACTGAGATCGGGATGCCTTGCAACAAATCACGACCGAAAACCTCATAATCTTCCGGCGAATTATCCAGGTCTTCGATGGCGGAACCCACATTGATCTTGATTTGTTCAGACATTGATTCCCCGATAGCTATATTGTGTTTTTTACGCATGTATTCCTGGATGTCGTAGTTGAACTCATCGCCAGCCGTTTTGATAGACTTGCTGGTGACGATACCGCCCAGCGCCAGCACAGCAATTTCGCTCGTTCCGCCGCCGATGTCGATGATCATGTTACCGTTGGCGTCCAGCACATCAATGCCGATACCGATAGCAGCAGCCATCGGTTCGTGGATCATCCGCACTTCTTTGGCACCGGCCTGTTCCGCCGAATCACGCACGGCCCGCTCTTCTACTTCGGTGATACCCGAGGGAATGCAGATTACCATTTTCAACGATGGCGGGAAAAAATAACCTTTTGTGCCTGCCATGTGGATAAACTCGCGTAACATCAACTCTGTGGATTTGAAGTCGGCAATCACCCCATCTTTCAACGGCCTGATGGTCTTGATGTTGTCGTGCACTTTCCCATGCATCATCAGCGCCTTTTTCCCTACCGCCATCACCGATCCGGACGTGCG
Source organism: Bacteroidales bacterium (assembly GCA_031285725.1). Taxonomy (GTDB): domain Bacteria; phylum Bacteroidota; class Bacteroidia; order Bacteroidales; family WCHB1-69; genus JAGVVH01. The sequence continues at coordinate 31,719 of JAITVP010000173.1, read as the reverse complement.
GTCGATGGCGATGATCGACGGTTCGTCCACCACAACCTTGTCATTATGCAATATAACCGTGTTAGCGGTACCCAAATCTATAGCTAATTCTTTGGTGAAAATCGTAAACAAACCCATTCTTTTCTGTATTATTAAAAGGTTGCAAATATAAACATTTTTCCCTTCTCTTTCTCTTTTGCGCCTTTTCCTTTAAAAAAACAGCGTTGCCGAAAGTAACAACCTGACTCCATGGACAATATCAGTGCTGTTTTTCACTACTTTCCCATAGTCGTCGAATTGACTACCATAGCTCGCCAGCGTGTATTCGGGCTCAAAGCCCATCTGTAATTTTCCGATGTTGTATTTTGCCCGCATACTCGCCCGATAGAGCTGATTGACACCAATTCCCCTACCCCAGTAAGACAAAAGATTATTTGAATCTTGTATTTTTTGATAAGCTCCCAGATTTTTGCAATATCCGCTGAAAATGCCAAACTCCCAGTTGCCCAGTTCCATGTACAGATCAAGCCATCCTGATAACATATTCAACGCCATATACCCGAAATCGTCATCATAACTGAGTTCTCCATCGTTGTATTTTTTCACCGCATAGCCGCCGATCATCAGCATTTCGTTACAACCTCCGCCGTAGAATCCCTTGGCTTTCACGCCGAAGCTTCTTTTCTTTTTCATTTCCGAAGCTTCAATGCTGTATTTGTAATGAGTGAACAAGATTGCGGCACCGCAATCCACGCCCTTTTTGGTATATTTATTCTCTCCCGTCACCAATCTGGGAGTCAAACGTTTGTAATCCACACCTATGCCAATGAGAAAGAGAGTGGATGTTTTTCCCTCATCATAGTTCTTAAATTTCCCATATTGGAATTGCAATCCCATTTCGGGGATCGAGCTGTGCCGCAAATATTGTGATGAGGCACCCTCGAATCCGGTGGAGGAGTGGTCAAGTTGTGTGTTTGCATATGCCATCAACCGCAATGCTTTTCCAAATTTTTGTGTGAAGCGAATTTGGGGTGCCCTTGAGAACGGTTGGAAAGGTGCGCCTGTGCTGGCCGCTAACGTGGAGGCGAAACAATTTTCAGTGAACATCGGATGCCAAGTTTGTCCCACGAGCAAAGCGGTTTTTTCCCAGTCCATTTTGATATAAGAGTGGCGCAAAGCGAAACCGTTCAGCCCCGTGTTCGACACACCCATGAACCAACCTTCCATAAATCCGCTGATATTTGCACTCCATACCGAGGGAACTGAAATTCTTAGGGAGATCCGGCTGTTCATCGCCAGCAAGTTGAATGATGGCGTGGCGTTGATGTCCCGGTTATTGATGTCTGGTCGGAAAGCGGTCGGATAAAGGAGGATACCGCCATCGCGTGCGTCCACCATCAAACGGTTGTCCCAAAACAGGTCGGTACAGATGAACCCGCCCACGTTTACACCCCAGTTTTCGTTGATGGGCAAAGCATAATCGGACGTGGTTAGTTTCTGGTTGACGAACAGCGTGTCTCGCCGCAACCACCCCCACCGTGTCTTCTTTCGCGCGTTTTCCACTGATTCCTCATCAGAAACAATGCCAAAAGAAGAAGATGGTATAAAAAATAAAATACTGATAATCATTATAAAACAAGATAAAACTTTTCTCATCATCGGCTCATATAATTGGGGCGCAAAAATAGGAAAACAATGGTTAATGATTCATGATGGTTTATGCTGCTTATCCTAATTAACCATCATATTTGTAATGTCCGATGATTTTATATTCAAACAGAAAATCCTCATGCACCTGTCCAGCCCCGACATTGTGGACGATACCATAACGGTTGGTATTGGCAATTTTGCGATCCGAGACGATGCCGATATGCAACGCACCGCCTCCCAAATCCCAGCAAACGATATCACCGGGTTTATAATCCGTATTGTTTTGGGTAATAGGTAGTGTGGTGCCATGCCTTTCAAAAAATCTCATCAGGTTAAGCACTCGACGGTGGTCGATATTCTTATCGGGTCGTGATAAACCCCAATTTTTGGGATAGAGATTGAAATTCGCCTTCATATCCTCATGAACTTCTTTCTGCAGATCAATACCCATTTTCCGGTAGGCTCGAATGACGACATCTGTGCAAACCCCACGCCCCGCCAGCACATCCCCATTCGGATAAGGAATAACCACGTAGGCGGGATCGTACACAACATTTTGATAAGTAAGTTGATATGCCTCCGCTACCAACTTTTCCTGAAAAGATTGTGCCGACATGGAAATTCCTAAGGAGAGGAAAATGAAGAAGAAAAATTTTCGCATGATTGATATTATCTACTTATTTACTTGTCAACTAAACGTCCAAACATCTCAACAGTTAAACAAACTTCTTTCTAAAATATTATTCCCTTAAAACTCCATAAATTCTTCCAAATCACATGAAGAACAAGGCGATTGGTGTCGTATCCAATCATTATTTTCTCAAGATATTCTTTATCTTTATTTTTTTATATCTCTAATTATCAATTATATATAACAATATTCAAAGAAAATAGGCCATCCTTGTTTTATAAAAACAAAAAAAGTGTATTTTTGCCCACGAAATTGAAACATGGTTCGGTAGTTCAGTTTGGTTAGAATACGTGCCTGTCACGCACGGGGTCGCGGGTTCGAGTCCCGTCCGGACCGCCAAGAGGTAAGTCAGAAGACGACAACTCAAATAAAAAAAGTCTATAATGTTCATCCATTATAGACTTTTTTTATTGGTCAATAGTGAACAGAAAAGAGCTCAAGTAAACCTTATCAACTTTCTTCTGTTCAAAAAAAGAAAATTCCTCTTGATAATTGTCAATTGAAATTTTTAGCGATACTCCTAAGTGATTTCTTTAAATGTCCATTTTGCTCCATTTTTTTCCATGAATTTTTAATTTAGTTTTATTATTAGATGTGAAATTTAATATATCATACTTATAATCAATTATTTATTAGCGTAAAAACGAGTGAGTATATAATTGTTAGTAAATCAATAAGATAAGCAATATCTAATTATAGATAAATGAATTACTCCAAATTATTCCTGATTGATTTTCAATAAATTACATTAATAAAATTAGTAAATAATCATATTTTACAATTTTCTATGGAATTGTTGAAATAATTTCTGTAGTTTTGTCGGGTTTAAAACTTGCAAAATTATGTCCGTTCCGAAGTATGGTTATTGGGAAGTAAGCATCGAGAAGCAGGGGAGATTAAAGCTTCCAAGCGCGCTGGTGAAGGCATTGCCCGAAGACGAGCGGCAAGAGCTGTGGATCACCCACGGTTTCGGCAAGCACGTGATGCTTTGGACAGCGGGTGCTTTTAACAGCAAGATGAAGGAACTCGACAAACTCAACCCAAATGATATCGATGCCCGAAAATACCGCAATGCTTTCCTCCGAAACCTTACCCGTGTGGACATTGATGCGCAAGACAGGTTTGTCATCCCGAAACCTTTGCTGGAAGGTTATAATCTGAAAAAAGAGGTCGTGTTGGTATTGGCGAGCGGACAAATCGAGGTCTGGGATCTAAACGAATACAACAATGAGTTTGACATGTCGCCGCTTGAGTTTAGTCTGTTGAACCAAGAGATTGACAGACGAAACAAAGACGATCTCAATAACCCCATAAACGATAATTAATGTCCACCTATCATCAACCGGTTTTATTGAAAGAGACGGTCGCAGCACTCGTCACCGATCCCAATGGGATTTATGTTGACGTAACGTTCGGAGGGGGTGGGCATTCGCGGGCTATCTTGGAACAACTCGGACCGGCGGGGAAACTGATCGCTTTCGACCAAGATCCAGACAGCGGGAAAAACGTACTGGATGATCCACATTTCATCTTCATTCCCTATAATTTCTCCTTTCTTAACAAATTTTTGCGCTACCATAACTGCTTTCCAGTGGACGGCATTTTGGCCGACTTCGGCGTATCTTCTTTCCAGTTTGATACGCCGGAACGAGGATTTTCCTATCGTTTTAACGGACAATTAGACATGCGGATGAATCCGACCCGGGGCATTACGGCAAGCGACATCATCAACGATTATCCCGAACAGAAGTTGGCAAAGATCTTTTTCCAATACGGCGAGTTAAGCAATGCGCGGAAGATTGCGGCGAAAATCGCGGCCGACCGAAGTGCGAAAAAAATAACCACCACTTCTGAGTTGGTGGAGAGCCTTCGTCCATTAATGCCGGCTCATAAAGAGAATAAAATATTGTCCAAACTCTTCCAATCACTTCGTATTGAGGTGAATGCAGAGATAGAGGTGATTGAGAAGTTTCTGTTGCAAACAGCCGAGGCACTCAAGCCGGGAGGAAAATTAGTGACGATCGCTTACCATTCGTTGGAAGACCGGTTGGTGAAAAATTACATGAAATCGGGGAATTTAGAAGGGAAAATCGAGAAGGATTTTTATGGAAATCCCATCACACCGTTCACCTCGGTGGTGTCGAAGGCGCAAGTGCCCGGCGAGGAGGAAATTGAAAACAATCCACGGGCGCGAAGTGCAAAGATGAGAATAGCGGTGAAGAAAGTTGACGAGTTGGCAAGTTAATAGGTTGACAAGACTCTCCCTCTGTCCACTTGTTAACTCGTCTCTTGTTTACTAAAATATATATCATGCGACAAAAGAAACAAAAAACAAAAGAAAAAGAGGAAAAAAGGAGTGCCTTTTGGACTTTTATGGGTGGGGATTTCCTGCTGCATAAAAAGGTGGTGCAATTTTATCCTTACTTTCTGTTGCTCTTTTTGTTAGCCGCCATCACGATCGCCAATGATATTTGGATCGCTCGGAAAGAGAAAAAATTGGATAACATTGATAAACGATATAAAAGTACGGTTTCCAAAATTAAAAAACAAAATGAGTTTCTGCCCTACGACTCAGCGGAAAAACTGATGCAGCTCTTGCGGGAAGAAGGGTTTGAGAAAGAGGAAGATCGGTTGTATAAAATACCTGTTCAAAGCGAAAAGAAAAGAAGATAATGGATCAAAAAGCGGTAAAACAGTCTAACGGACGCATGTTCTTGATATACGGTATTTTAGTCGTATTTGCGATGTATTGTATTGTCCGTATTCTCACACTGGCGATCAGCTATCGTTCACTGTTCATGGGTGAAAGCGAAAAATGTTTGGACAAAACCGTGCCGGGCTGGGACACGCTGGCGTTGGCTAAAAACCCCAATTGCAACTGCTTTGTCGTGATGAACGAGAAGATTCCGCGGCGGGGCGATATCTACGACAGCAAAGGGAGAGTGCTCGCCAGTTCCATCATGATCTACGATTTAACCATCGATGGTCGGGATTTCAAGATTACCAATAGACGATATTGTGACACATATAATAGAAATATAAAGAAGGATCCCGATTATAAAGCCTCGTTTTTGACGGAAAGCCAGATTGATTCCAGCATACAGGTGTTGGCTCAGGCCATGCATGACCATTTCAAATCCCGATTTAACAAAAATGCGGCTTATTATCAAGCGAAATTGACCCAAGCGTTGAGAGATTCCGCCATCGTACTCATCCATCATTCTAATCCCAATAACGATCGGAGTTGGATTGTGGACGAGGATATTGATTTCATCACAAGTTTCACCATTTTCGATAAGGATCATTTCAAAAGATCACTCAGTTTGAATCCGCGGCGGGCACGGTTGAATCCTTACGGAGATCTGGCGAAACGAACTGTCGGATACGAACATGATAAAAAATGGAACGGATTGGAGTTCGAGATGGACACGTTCCTGAGGGGTGTTCCCGGTGCGAAGAAAAAAGTGGTGGTCAGTCTGATCGACATTCCGATGGAGGACGAGACGATGCCGCAAAACGGCTATGATGTGCACACCACGCTGGATTTGGATATTCAGAATATTGTGCAAAACGAACTCTATTACACGTTGCGAAACCACTGGGCCGGCTGGGGGTGTGCCGTGGTGATGGATGTCAAAACCGGTGAGGTGAAGGCCATTTCCAACCTCACATCCATGGACTCCTCCCACACGTTCTATAAAGAGGTTACGAACTTTGCTGTGAACAAGCAAGTTGAGCCGGGTTCCACGTTCAAGTTAGCTTCACTGTTGGCGTATTTGGATAGAACAACAGACGATGAGGCGAAAAAATACCCGATTTTGGCACACACGTTCCAAGTGAAACGGCCATCGGGACGGATGGTCAAATATTCCAAAGCCGACGAGCCGGGAAAAAGCGAGGCTTGGGCGTATCCTATCGAGGCGTTCCAGCGCTCTTCCAACGTAGGCATCGCTTCCATGATTTTCGATCGATACAAAGGATACAGCGATTACTTAGATAAGTTAGACTCCATGGGCATCAGCACCACGTTCTACACGCACCTTGGCACTTCGCCCGCACCCGACCTCAAACGCTGGGTGCGGGAGGACGACTTCCACAGCTACTACAACATCTGTTTTGGCACGGGGATCAGTACCACGCCGATCCAAACGCTGACCTATTTCAACGCCGTGGCAAATGACGGAAAAATGATCGCCCCGCTGTTTGTGAAGTGCATCATCAACGGGAAAGACACGATTGCAAAGTTTGAGGCGGAAGTATTAAAGGAGCGGATGTGCAAATTCAGCACAATCGCACGTGCGCAGAATTATTTACGGTCGGTGGTGAATGGCGAGCATGGCACCGCCCGTCGGTACCGCAACGCCAAGTACTCGTTTGCCGGCAAAACCGGAACCCGTGACGTGTGGGATCGTGAAACAAAAGGCTACCTGAAAAATCGGAACAGCGTATCATTTTGCGGCTATTTTCCCGCCGAAAATCCGCAATATTCGTGTATCATTTTCATTTATGACGTGCACAAAAAAAGCTCTATTGCTGTGGATGCGTTTGCACACATTGTGCAGCAAGTCATGAGTTTGACCGATTTGGGAAAAGTGCAAACCGTGAGTACAGGGAACGGTGTGTCGCTTCCCGCAGGCAATCGCAGCGTGTCGGGCGAGCAACTTGAGATCATCCAAGGAAAAATGAAATTGAATCAAGGCATTGTTTCCGATCCCGAGTATTATTACAACCTTGGGATTACCGAAGGAGGAGCGTGGGGCGAGACGGCGAAAGAGGTAGAATATGATGAAAACAATATTCCCAATGTGTTGATGATGAGTGCTTCCGATGCGATTTATCGTTTACAAAAAGAGGGATATAAAACCATAATTATAGGGAAAGGCGTGGTGCGCCGGCAATCCGCACCCGACAAAAATAACACCGTAACATTAACACTTGGCTTGTAAATCATCTTTCACTTTGTCGCAAACTTTTGAAAAGATTTAAACCAAGCCAACAATTTTATAAAACGTGAAAGAACTTGATGACTTATTGAAATTTATCAGTGTGGAAGCGATTATTGGCCGCACGGATCGACGGATTTCGGCGATCGCGTTCGACACGCGGACAATCCGGCAAGAGGCCGATAATGAAGCATATCCGTTATTTGTGGCTCAAAAAGGAACGAATGTCGATGGTGGAAAGTTCATCGATGAGGCGATTGCGAAAGGCGCGCAAACGGTTGTATGCGAATCAATTCCTGAAAAAACACAATCAGATATTACCTATATTATTGTCAACGACACGGCGGAAACGCTGGGCCTGTTGGCGTCCGCTTTCTACAATTTCCCTTCTCAACAACTTCATTTGGTTGGTGTTACCGGTACAAACGGCAAAACCACCATTGTCACATTGCTGTATCGTCTTTTCCGGTCGTTGGGGCATCTCACCGGATTGATCTCCACGATTGAGAACCGGATCAATGACGAAATCATCCCGTCCACACACACCACACCGGATGCGGTGCAGCTGAACCGCCTACTAAACCGCATGGTGGAAGAGAGTTGCGAATATTGTTTTATGGAAGTGAGTTCCCACGCCGTTCAGCAGAAGCGGATCAGCGGTTTGGAGTTCAGGGGTGGCGTTTTCACCAACATCACCCACGATCATCTTGATTTCCACAAAACTTTTGCCGCTTACATCAAGGCGAAACAAGGATTTTTTAACGCACTGCCTCCCAATGCGTTCGCTCTCACTAACAAAGATGACCGCAACGGGTTAGTGATGACCCAAACCAGCAAGGCATCAATCAGCGCATACAGTCTCAACAGTTTAGCCGATTTTAAAGGGAAGATTTTGGATAACAGTTTTGAAGGCCTTCAATTGATCATCAATAATGAAGAAATTTTCTTTAAACTGACAGGTAAGTTCAATGCATACAATTTGTTGGCGATTTATGGTACAGCTATGCTGCTGGGTGAAAACAGCGATGAGGTACTGGTGGTAATGAGTAATTTGGAAAGCGCCGATGGTCGTTTTCAAGTGCTGCGCGATCGCAACCGCATTGCAATCATCGATTACGCCCACACGCCGGATGCATTGCAAAATGTGTTGTCTACCATTCATGATATCACTCAAAACAGCGTGGAGATCATTACCGTGGTGGGTTGCGGCGGCGAACGCGATGCGCTGAAACGTCCTGCCATGGCGGAAATCGCCTGCAAATACAGCAACAAGGTGATCCTCACGTCCGACAATCCACGCAAGGAAGATCCCCATGCAATTCTGGAAGATATGGAAAAAGGCGTGCCGATAGAGAAGAGGCACAACGTCCTCACGATCGAGAACCGGCGGGAGGCCATCAAAACCGCATGTATGATACTCCCCAACGACGGCGTGCTGCTTGTGGCAGGAAAAGGACATGAGAACTATCAGGAAATTAACGACGTGAAATATCATTTTGATGATTCGGAAGTCGTGAAAGAATTTTTAAATCCAAGAGAATTAATAGTTAATATTTGATACTAAAAATGAATCGTATAAACAAATTAAAAAAAGGGATACTATTCCGTTATTAATTATTCATGTCTAAATAAGAACGTTATGTTATATTATCTGTTTGACTGGTTAGCAGGTTTCGATTTTCCCGGCGCGCGGCTGTTTCAATACATCTCTTTCCGCGCTGCTTTAGCCATTATCACGTCGCTTTTCATCTCAATCATCATCGGAAAAAAGGTGATCTATGTATTGCGTAATAAGCAGATCGGCGAAGATATCCGCGACCTTGGATTGGCGGGGCAGATGGAAAAAAAGGGAACTCCCACGATGGGGGGCCTGCTCATCATCGCTTCGATTTTGGTTCCCGTGTTGTTGCTCACCAAACTGCATAACATCTACATCATTCTTATGATCTTTACTACTGTTTGGTTGGGTTTACTGGGCTTTGCGGATGATTATATTAAAGTTTACAAGAAAAACAAGGAAGGATTGGCTGGCAAGAAAAAGCTGATCGGACAAGTGATTTTGGGGATTATTATCGGGATGGTGATGGCATTCCATCCCGATGTGGTGATCAAGGAGAAGATGAAAAAGAGCGAGATCACCAGCACGGATGCGATTTTCACATTTGACAACGCCACGAAAACGACCACTGCGTTCACCGACAGTCCCGCCGAACACTCGACAAAAACGACCATCCCGTTCATCAAGAACAACGAGTTTGATTACACTTGGCTCACCCATTGGCTGGGTGATGAGTCGGGTATTTTGACGACGATCGTCTACATTTTGATTATCATTTTCATCATCGCCGCTGTCTCGAACGGAGCCAACCTCACGGACGGGTTAGACGGGTTGGCGGCCGGTATCTCATCAATCATCGCTGTTGGCATCGCCGTGCTGGCCTACGTTTCCGGCAATGCTATCTTCGCCGACTACTTGAATATTATGTACATACCTAATATCAGCGAGGTGGTAATCTTCACCGCCGCTCTGATCGGTGCCTGCATCGGGTTCTATTGGTGGAACTGCTATCCGGCTCAAATTTTCATGGGCGACACCGGCAGTTTGACGCTCGGCGGCATGATCGCCGTGCTCTGCATCATCATCCGCAAGGAGCTGCTGATTCCCATTTTGTGCGGGATTTTCGTGGTGCAATCCCTGTCGGTCATTATCCAAGTGTGCTACTTCAAATACACCAAGAAAAAGTATGGTGAGGGAAAACGTTACTTACTGATGGCACCGCTGCATCATCATTACCAGAAAAAAGGATTCCATGAGGCGAAAATCGTCCAACGGTTCATCATTGTGGGCATCATGCTCGCCGTGTTGACCGTTGTCACACTGAAAGTCAGATAGTTATAAATCGAAATAAAACCAAAAGACATGTATAGCGAAAACAACATGAAAAAGACACTGGCACAAACGTTGCACAGCCATTTGATTGCGACACGGGAGTCGAATTTGCAAAAGATTTTCTCTAGTTTTGAAGATGGGGAATATCGGGTGAAATACCGCAAAACGATCCAGAGCATTGATTTCATCGATGATTCGGGGGCGGTCAATGCTTATTCGGTATGGTATGCGATCGAGAAGGTGCACAAACCGATCACGTGGATTATGAACATCAGCAATTTGGAAGAGATTGCGGATGATCTGGCGTTGTGTGTGGCGAAGAAAGTGAAACGAATTGTGATTCAAGGTGTTTACAACGCTGAAGTTATTGATTTCTTCAGCGGGATCGGCATCGAGATGGCTTTTGCGGTGACGATGGAAGATGCGGTACGTGTTGCGTTTTATGCGTCGAACGACGGCGATGCGGTATTGTATTCTCCGGGAGCCATCCACCGTGGCGCACTCACTTCCACCGCCGAGCGAAGCATCAAGTTCAGAAAAGCCATTGCGCAGTTATAACGATTGGTCACCATGGAGAAAACGTCAAGTCTTACCACCTATTTCCGGGGCGATAAGGTGATATTGATCATTGCGATAACGCTCTCATTAATATCGTTTTACATCGTTCCAAGTTCTACGCATCGATTTGGCAGTCAGTTGGTACACATTGTCGCATGTTATGGGGCGATGTTTTTGTTCTACAAAATCGACTACCGTACCCTGTCGGCCGGTTCCGACATTTTCCTGGTCGTTGCGCTCGTCTTGGCATTAATCACGGCGTTTGGCGGTGTCGACGACCGTTCCATCACTATCGGCAGTTTTTCCATGCAAACCTTTTATCTGATCGGTTTTCTCCTCATCTTTTTTATTTCGAAATTTATCGCTATACGACTTAACAAAGGGGAAGAACTTTCTATCAAAGAATCGTTGGTTTTGTTTGGAATTATCGGCTTTTTTTGCTTAATATTCGCCAAATCCAACCTTTCCACCTCCATCATTTTGGGTGCTTCCTGTTTTGTCGTACTCTTTGTGGGAAACCTCAGCCGGAAATATCTCTTTACCTTTATTGTCATGGCGGTGGTCATTGCCGGCATCTATTTCGGATTGGGCTTGGGGAAAACGGAAACCGGAGCGAGTCGTTTCCGGAACTTCAGCATTTCCCGCAATTTCGATCAGGTTCCTGATCCCAAGACCAGTCTGTATATTAAACAGATGGTGTTGTCGCAGGCCGCTATTGCCCGTTCGGCATGGACTCCCGCCGGTCCCGGACAAGGGGAGATCAAGAACGTGTTGGCGGAAAAAGAGACCGACTACGTGTTTGCCACCGTGGTGGAGGAAGTGGGCATCATTGTGGGTTTCCTCATTATGCTGCTCTACCTGATCCTCTTCTTTCGCAGTATGCAGATTGCCAAAAAGAGTGATGGTTATTTTGGCCGCCTCTTAGCCATTGGCATCGGTTTCTGGATCACTTTCCAGGCACTGATTCACATTGCCGTCAATTGTGCCGCTATCCCCGCCACCGGCCAAACCCTCCCGCTCATCAGCCGTGGCGGCTCCTCCCTGCTCTTCTCCGGCATCATGTTCGGCGTGCTACTGAATATTAGCAAGAAAGTGGAAAATGAGAAGTACAGTTTTTAGAGTTCTGGTAATCTCGCATCATACAAATGTTTCTAAATTCACAATCTTGACATGTCTTATAATATTCTTATTTGCGTTCCAATATGCATTTATTATATGGTCACTCAGAATATCTTCTTTACTACAGTTGCCAATTTTAAATCAGCTTTTATTTTTCATTAAAAGCGTCAATATTAAGAATATAGCAATAAATATGATGGTGAGCACTACGGGAATATCAAAATACGCTATTCCCGGAAATGCGGGTGACTTACTTTTGATGAATACACAAAAATACTGAATATCATTTAGATACGAGTGAAATATTGCTGATTTACACTTTTAGCGGACAGTAGTGATTGTTTCTTGAGTTTTATTTTAGAACAATTGATTTTTGTGAAAAAAATATTGTATTTTTGCAGCACATTTATAATAATAAACCTGATTTAATATGAAAAAAATGAAGATGATAGAAAAACCAATAGAAAATTTCAGTAATTTTTCAATAGAAAATTTAGATAGTATATTAGGGGGTGGGGTTGTCCTGAAATGCAATACAGGAGCTACATTAACTTGCACACCATTTAAAAGAAGTTGTCTTACAGTTACAATTGGTGAAGAGACGTATATATGTCAAGGCACAGGGAAATTAAAAAAAGAAAAATCCGTTATTGACACGCAAAATACATCATCGGGTCAATTTATTGATTTACAGGTATATTATTTATAGTTCATGCATAAAAAACAAGTAAAATGAATAAAATAGAAGCGAATATCTCAAATTCCATTTTCAATGATTATGAGATAAAAAATGAAGATTTGGCAAATATTTTAGGTGGAATAGAAATTACTATTGAAATTAGATGTAATGGTACTGATAAATTGAGTAAGAAAGAGCATATCGAAAAATGTTCAGCAGCAGATACTAATTTATATTTTGAGTGTTCTGTTGGTGCAACATTAAGTGGAGTAATTGCTCCCTCGGTCACGTCACAATTCTCACACACCCCAAGTACAATATCTGCTGTGACTTTTTTTTAAAAGTCAAAAAACATTTACTAAGAGTTGGTATATATTCTTTATTATATGTTTTTATATGAAAAAATCAAAGTATAATAATTTATTTTGTATAAACAATAAAGAATTTTTCATTTATAATGCTTTATCTAATTCATTTATGGAGGTAGATAAGGAAATAATAAATTTTCTTAAGGATGACGAATTTTGTGAACATTCAATTTCATTAGAAGATTTAGAAGATTTAAAAAACGCAAATTTTGTTTTTGATAATGATGAAGAAGATGATATATTGTTGGAACGATTATTAATGTATAATAATCGTTGTAGTGATAAATCAATATTAAATCTCACTATAATACCCACACTTGCCTGCAATTTTAATTGTGGTTATTGTTATGAAAAGAAACGACCTCATATCACCATTAATGATGTAACAAAAGATAACATTATTAAGTTAATAAGCAATCAAAATCATATCAAGACCATTTCTATTCAATGGTATGGTGGTGAACCTTTATTAGCATTTGACAAAATGGTTGATATTACAAATCGTGTAAGTAATATACCGTTTATTAAGGATAATGGTGTAAAAATAATTGCGGATATAACCACAAATGGCTATTTATTGGATGAAACAATAATCGAACAATTGGACAAGATATTTGTCAAAACAATTCAAATAACAGTTGATGGGATAGAAGAGACACACAATAAACGTCGTCCTCATCTAACCAATAAAGATTCATATCAAAAAATTATAACAAATATTTCTAATCTTGTAAAATTACAACCTGAAATAATTGTTCATTTGCGAGTGAATGTTGATAAAGAGAATAAGGATGAATTTCCTATACTTTTGAAACAGTTTAATGATGTATTTGGATTAAATAAGAATATTCAAATTTATCCTGGTTTTGTTCAAGACACTAGCGCTTGTAATACTGGAGCTGGTTGCACTTTAGACACTAAAAATCAATTAGATTTTAAGTTAGAATTGTTTTTTAAATATGGAATTAATATAGGTTATTATCCTTTTGTAAGAGATAATATTTGTATGGCACAGCACGCAAATTCTTTTGTGATTGATGCAAATGGTGATATTACAAAATGTTGGTTGGACGTAGGTAGAAAAGATAAGGTGATAGGAAATATTAATTCTAAAGGGTTTATTAATCATAGACTTTATACAAAATATTTAACAGCATGCCACCCATTTTATGATGAAAATTGTTCTATTTGCAAAATATTTCCGATATGTGGAGGAGGCTGTCAACATGATCGTATTGAAAATAAATATTTCGCTGCACGACATAATATATGCTCAGTTTATAAAAATGGATTGGGAGAGTTATTATATACACATTATTTAACCAAAAAAATAAACAATAATGAAAAGTAAATTATTTTTATTTGTTGCAATTATTCCATATGTATTGTTATGTGGCTCAATGAAAAAACAGGAAGTGCCTTACATCATTGATTTTAAAAATCGGTTTGTGAAAATTTCGGACACCTATTATGTTGACAAATACGAAGTTACAATAAAAGATTATAAATTATTTTTAACAGAAAGAAAGGAAAAAGGATTGGATAATTCTTTAGTGATGTATGATTCTACATTATGGGAAAAAACGTGGGAGTCAACTTCGTATGGAAATAAAGACTATTATTTCAATGATGATTTATTTCAAGATCATCCTGTCGTTGGCATTTCATATTATAGTGCAATTGAATTTTGTCGTTGGTTGACAGATAAATATAATTCAAGTTCGAAGAAACAATACAAAAAAGTTCTGTTCCGATTGCCTACAGAGGAAGAATTTATCAGAGTGGCAAGTTCAGGTTTTGATATTGAAAAAATTTTCTATCCTTGGGGAAACAATACGTTGTATGATCAAAAAAAAGACAAACTTTGTAACTTCACTGCACTTCCTCAAGAAAATCTTATGTTTATTGATCGATATGAACTTCGATATGGATACTATAATACCTTGCCCAATAACAGTACTCAACCTGTCGCTAGTTATGGAACAACCCCTTACGGTGTTTTTGATATTGTAGGAAATGTATCAGAGATGGTGCAAATAGATAGTATTGCTATGGGAGGGGATTTTTTATCACTAGGATATGAAGTGAGAACTACATCCAAAAAAATATATAAAGATAAAGATATAACTGTTGGTTTTCGGGTTTATATGGAGATTTTAGAATTTTAATGAATAAAAATGCTATATGAAAAAAATAAATTTAATAGAAAAGAAAATCGATGATTTTAACAAATTTTCAATAAATGTCATTGGCGATATTATAGGAGGCGATATGGTAAAATGCAATGGTTCCTCAACTACATTGTATTGCACACCATTTGGTGTAGGTTCATGTTTAAGTGTTACCATAGGGGATGTTACATATGAATGCTCTTTAACTGCTAGTTTGAAAGAAGGGCCATGTGTTAAGTCAATTTTGCCTAAAAGTGATAGGATGCCTCAAATGACAGTGACTCATTTTTAATATGAAGACGATTATGAAAAAAACAAAAAAAATAGAGACAAATATTCTTAATTCATTATTTGCTACTTATAAGATTAAGAATGAACAAATGGTTAATCTCTTGGGAGGAGTAGAAATTAGGATTACTGTGAAATGTACTTCAGGAGAAACATTAATAAGAGCTGATCATCTTGAAAAATGTTCGGCCGCTGATACCACATTGAATGTGGGTTGTAATGCTGGTGCAAATTTATGTGCGGTAATATCACCTGTTTCTATTCGTGAAAATTCCTACATCTCTACTAATATAACAGTGACGACCATTGTATAAAAAGAGAGCATTCTCCATACGTTAAAAATGGAATAAACAAACTTTATTTCATTTTTAGCGTGTTGCGTATATGATTGATACATAATAGTGATAATTTCTACAATCTAAATCTCGATTTCTTTTCTTCCGATTTACAGATTGAGTGTTTGAATTACTGTTGTCTTGTTTATTTTTAAAAATACACCATCGGCAAAATTTCCTCCATAATCTTTCGATCGTTTTGCAAACGTGGCACTTTGTGTTGACCGCCTAAATGTCCCCGGGAATCGAGCCACTTCATGAAAGTGCCTTGGGGAGCGATGTGTATTGTTGGCATATTCAGGATCAGTTCACCGGTGCGCTTCGTTTCATAGTCGGAATTAAGTGATTGGAGCTTGTCATCTAACAGTTTTGTGAAATGGGGAAGATCGGCCGGAGGGCTCGCAAATTCGATCACCCACTCATGGCAAGCCTTGGATTTATCCTTTTCGAGGAAAACGGGAGCTACCGTGTAATCGGTGAATGACGCGCCGGTTTGCTCGCAAGCCCAATAGAGTGCATTGTCTGCATTGTCGATGATCAGTTCCTCGCCAAAAGCGTTGATATAGTGCATAGTCCGTCCCGTGATCTTGAAACGATAGGGTGAAGTGGAAGTAAATTGCACGGTATCACCGATGATATAACGCCACAAACCGGCCGGCGTGGTGATCGCCATCGCATAATTTTGACCGATTTTAACACCTTCTAACGGAATAGCGTTGTTATTTATCACGCCCACTTCGTCGATGGGAATAAATTCATAAAACACGCCGCAGTCGGTCAAAAGCAGCATGTCATCGGAATCCCTTTGATCTTGAAAACCAAAAAATCCTTCGGACGCATTATACATATTCATGTAAAAAATGCTGCCATCAGGAATCATTTTTTTGTACTCTTCCTTATAGGGTGCAAACGAAACTCCGCCGTGCATGAAGATTTCCAAATTGGGCCACACGTCTTTGATATGTTCTTTGCCGGAAATTTTCAACACTTCCCGTAACACGAGCAACATCCAAGACGGAACACCGGAAAGCGATGTTACATTTTGATTGACCGTGCTTTGCGCTAACATTGACAATTTTTCATTCCAGTTGTCGTGCAATAGGATTTTCCTGTTGGAGGCTTTCAAAAAATCCCCAATTTGAGGTATATTACCGAGCAATATGGCGGAAACATCGCCGACGCGAATCGCCGTATTTTCTGCTTTTTCTTCGAAACAGCCGCCTAAAGCCAAACTTTTTCCCGAAAAAAACTTGTTCTTAGGAAATAAAAGGCTGTAACAGGTCAGAGTGTCTTGAGCGCAACGGTAGTTGTTGATCCACAGGGATTCCCGGCTGACCGGAATGAATTTGCTTTTAGTTTCCGTGGTTCCCGAAGATTTCGCCATCCATTTGATTGGCATGTTCCACAGTATGTTAGCATCACCTTTGATTATTTTTTCGATGTAAGGAAAAAGCGAATTGTAGTTTTGCAGGGGAACATTGTCGGTGAAAGTTTGGTAAGAAATCTGGTCATAGAGATCGAAATCTTGAAAGAAAAGGGTGCCGTTTCCGTGTTTGGTCAAGTAGTTGAACCATTGATGTTGTTGTGGGATGGGATTTTTTCGGGTATTTTCTATACGTTGTTTCCGTAAAAGAAAATAGCTTCTGAGAAGCGGGGGGATCAACTGCATATAACTGCCCTCTTTTTTCGTAATTTAGCCGCCAAAATTAGTAAAAATAAATGATCGCCCATCCTAATCCTAAAATTAATATAGGTTTGTATATAACCGAGAAACGACCCGATGGTTTTCATAACCTGGAAACAATTTTTTATCCAATTGAAAATAAAAAAGATAAAATTGAAATTGAGTTGGCAAAAGATGCGAAGACCACCTTACTCGTTAATCCTGATAATCTGACTGCCAATCCGGAAGAAAACCTCTGTATGAAAGCGTATAGATTGCTGGAAAAAGAGTATAAAGTTCCATTTTTGACAATCACGTTGCACAAAGAGATCCCCACGGTGGCAGGATTGGGCGGGGGCTCTTCCGATGCGGCGTTTGTGCTAAAGATGGTCAACGAGATTGCCGGATTGAATTTGCACAACAATGAACTCAAAAATCACGCCATGAAACTAGGCAGCGATGTGCCGTTTTTCATTGAAAACCAGCCCGTTTTTGCCACCGGTCGAGGAGAGATCATGGAACCGATCTCTTTGGATTTGAATCACAAAACGATTACGATCGTGAAACCGCCGTTCTCCATCTCCACGGCGGAAGCCTACCGCAACATCATTCCAAAAAAATCACCCATTGACCTACGGGAGGCCATCCGACAACCTATTGAAACATGGAAAAAGATTATTGTCAATGATTTTGAAGAGCCGCTTTTCAAGCTATATCCCGAATTAGCCCGGATCAAACAAGAATTGTATGGTTCCGGAGCGGAATATGTATCTTTATCTGGTAGTGGATCAGCGATTTATGCTATAACCAGTGTGGAATAGAATTTTGCGCTTTTGAGGTTCAATCTACATCTCCACCACCGTAATCCCTGCTCCTCCCAATTCCAACATCTCATCTCGGAAAGCGCGCACTTCCTTGCGTTTGCCTAAGGCTTGGCGGACAACGTGACGCAGGATTCCATTGCCTTTGCCATGTAAGATCTTCACCTGTTTGACGCCGAGCAGTAAAACCTCATCCACGTAGGTTTCCAACTCTTCAACGGCTTCGTCGGCGCGCTTACCCCGAAGATCCAACGTGTGGTTGAACTCGGCGACCTTGCGGTTCATCACTTCCGAAATCGTGGTACCGTCCATTTTGGAAGTTCTCGCCACCGTTCTCGCTTCTTTCTTGCTGATTTTTATCACTTTGTCGATGGTCGTTCGCAGACTGATGGAGTTGAATCCGATGGTGATGTCTCGACCGTTCAGTATCATTACCTCGCCGGTGATCTGTGTGTCGGCCATAAAAACCAAATCGCCCACTTTGATTTTCGTGTCTTCAGCGGTTTCCGGTTTGATTTTCGGAGCAGGGCATTTTTTCACCGGAACAGGTTTGGGAATCTCCACGGTTGGGGTAGGCAACGGCTGTTGCTTGATCACCTCCTTCTGCTCTGCGACTTCCTTCCGGATTTCTTTGGTCTTCACCGGTTCGGCTTGTGCTTCCTTGATATCCCGGATCGTTTTTTCTATCAATTTGTTAGCATTGTCAATGATGGATATAGCCTGATTTTTGGCTTGGGTCAGAATATCTTTGCGTTGTTTTTCCAAGAGGTTATACTTGTCGGTATATTCTTGAATCATAGCGGCCAACTGATCATCGGCATTGTGCACTAACTTCAACGTTTTGTCGATTTCAATCTTTTCTAATTCAACATCTTCTAACTTCTTCTCATAATCAATTTGTGCCGTTCCCGATTTTTGGATGGCGGTATTAATAATCTCTGACGGCAATCCTATTTGGCGGGCGATTTCGTAAGTGAACGAACTGCCCGGTTTGCCTACTTTCAAGATAAACAGAGGTTTAAGTGCTTGCGTGTCAAATAACATTGCCCCATTGATTGCCTCTTTGTGGGTGTCGGGAAACACTTTCAAATTGCCGAAGTGTGTGGTAATAATGCCGAATGGCTGCAGATCGTAGATCCTCTCCAAGATCGACTCCGCCATAGCACCGCCTAACACCGGCTCTGTTCCCGAACCAAACTCATCAATCAAAAATAACGATTTCGCATTCAGATGCTCAATCATCGTTTTCAGATTATACAAATGTGAACTGTATGTACTCAAATCATTATCAATGGATTGTTCATCGCCAATGTCGATAAAAAAATCCTCGAAAACACCCATGTCGGATGTCTCTTTCATCGGAACTAACAAACCGCATTGCAACATATATTGCAACAGTCCCACGGTTTTAAGGCAAACAGATTTCCCACCGGCATTGGGTCCAGAAATGATCAAAACGCGCTCATTTTTTGTGAGTTGTAAAGACAACGACACTACTTTCTTGCCGGTTCCTTTAAAGTTGAGGAATAGCAAAGGATGGACGGCGTCTTGCCAATTTATAATCGTATCATCCAATACGTTCGGCTTGATTCCTTTGATCTCGATGGCTAACTTGGCTTTCGCCCGGATGAAGTCAATTTCACCGATAAAATCGTGCCCGGTCATTAGGTTTGGGATGGCGGGGCGGATCTCGTTGCTCAGTTCAGTGAGAATACGGATAATTTCTCTTTTTTCAGCATTAATCAAATCTTTTAACGCATTATTAGCATCAAATACCGCCGTGGGTTCGATGAAAACGGTTTGTCCTGTAGCCGATTCATCGTGAATGAAACCCTGCATCCGCCGTTTAAAAACGGAAGGCACGGGAATACAGACCCGACCGTTCCGGATGGTCATCTCGGCATCCTCTTTTACCAAGCCGTTTTGTTTGGCCTCTAACAATATCTTCCGAATTTTTTTATCCGCTTCCCCGGAAACCCGAATAATTTCCCGCTTGATCCGCCGCAACTCATCCGAAGCGTTGTCCCGCAAATTTCCTTTGGGATCCAATACCTTGTTAATAGATTCTAATAGATTCTTTTCCAATTGTATATCCTTGCACAAATCCCACAGGCGTGGATATTTTTCCTCATCATTTTGTATCCGAAAATAGACAAAAACTTGCGTTATCGCATTAATGAAACCCCGCAATAACACCAACTCTTCAAGTTCAATGAACGTGCCATCAATGTGTATCCGTTGAAAAACAGGCCGCAGATCGTAGAATTCCTGAGCCGGAAACGGATCCTCGAAAAGAAGCACCGACCGGAACTCTTCAGTTTGTTCGATGCGCAATTTAATTTCTTGAAAATCGGAAGAATAGGATAACGATTCTACCCTTTCCCGTGCCATCTCACTGACACACTGGTCACTAAGCAGTGATCGTAGTTGAATGAATCCTGTTTTTTCTTCAAAAGTATGTGGATAAATCATCAATATCAGATTTTGCTAACGTCTATGCTGAACGTAATATCCTTAGGATCAGAGCAATGTAATACGCACTCTTCACAGTGGGAAAACTCGCCCCGAATCCTTTTTTTCACCATATCGGTTAGGCGATGGCGTAAACTCTCGATCTCGATAGTTTCAACGATTTCATTAGCAAATGCATAGAGTAACAGTATACGGGCATTACGTTCGCAAATTCCACGTGAACGCAAGTAAAAAAGCGCTTCGTCGTTGAGCTGCCCGACCGTGGCACCGTGACTGCATTGTACATCATCGGCATAAATTTCCAGAAAAGGCTTGGTCATGATGCGGGCTTCGTCGGTCAACGTGATGTTACGGTTGGTTTGAAACGCTGCTGTGCGTTGGGCATCTTGCGCAACCAAAATATGTCCGTTAAAATTCGCTGTCGCTTCATTATCGATCACACCCTTGTAGAGTTGCGTGCTGGTGCAATCTGTGGCTTTATGCCATACAAAAACATGGTTATCAACATATTGCATTTTGTCAACCAAATATAAACCATACAATTTGGCATCCGCATAAGGCTCGTTCAGATTCACCGTGATCATTGTGCGCACATAACCGGCGTTGAACGTGATTGTGTTGGAGAGGAATTGGGCGGACGTTTTTCCATCCACCAAAATATGGTCAATCAACAGCGAATCAGGATCCTTGTTCTCCATTTTGTAGTAGTTCATCTTCGCTTGCTCATCCAAACTAATCTCTGTGACATTGTTGGTGAACGATTTACCGTCATGTATGGAGTCGTTGCAATAAATGATCGAGAGCGAGGCATTTTTGCCTAGAACAATCAGGTTTCTATTTTGAATTAACAAATTTTCTTTAGATGTGGCCAAGCTCACCATCTGAATTGGCTGATCCACATGGAGATTGTCTGGTACGTAAATGAAAAGACCATCTGTGAAAAGTGACTCATTCATAGCCACTAACGGATCGGTTTTCTGTAAATCTTGTTGAGCCAGATGGGCTTTCACGAGATCGGGATGTTGTTGGATAGCCATCAACAGCGAACCCACCATCATGCCGTTCGGAAAGATGGTGAGTGGCGCATGTTGGTGTACATACCAGCCATTCATCAAAGTGAACATATTCGTCCCAATATTCCCGATTTTACATTTAAAAACTTTATCAATGGGCAGGTATGGTTCCGGGGTGAGTTGTAGCGTATACTCTTTTTCAACATGTTGATCCAACGGATGATGCCGCCAAGACTCCATTTTTCCCGTGGGGAATCCCCGTTCCGCAAAAACAGCGATGGCTTTTTTCCGTAAATCTGCTAAAAAACCCACATCGCCTTCCGTCAACTGCTTTGCGTTTTTCTCAAACAAATTCACTATATATTGAGTGAAAGGAGTCATTTCTATGTTAGTTTACCTTGTTCATACTCTTTCTTAATCCAGTCATATCCCTTCTCCTCTAATTCAAGTGCCAGCTCTTTTGTACCGGATTTAACAATTTTTCCATCATAAAGTACATGAACTTTATCGGGAACGATATAATCGAGCAGTCGTTGGTAATGGGTGATGACGATAATGGCATTTTCTGGACTTCTCAGCTGGTTCACACCATTAGCGACCACGCGGAGCGCATCGATATCGAGGCCGGAATCAGTTTCGTCCAAGATAGCGAGTTTGGGTTCGAGCATCGCCATTTGGAAAATCTCGTTTTTCTTTTTCTCTCCACCCGAAAATCCCTCATTCACAGAACGGTCGCTCAGTTTAGCCGTGAGTTCAACCACTTTCTTCTTCTCTTCCATCAGACGGAGAAACTGTGCGGCTGTCAACGGCTCTTCTCCCCGATATTGACGTATTTCGTTCAGGGCGGTACGCATGAAGTTGGCAATACTAACTCCCGGTATTTCAACAGGGTACTGGAATCCGATGAAGATCCCCTCTCGGGCGCGCTCTTCGATCGACATGGCGAGCAAATCCTTGCCTTTGTAAGTGATGCTGCCTTTGGTCACGTCAAAAACTTCCTTTCCGGCAATCACGGCCGCCAGCGTGCTTTTTCCCGTTCCGTTCGGTCCCATAATGGCGTGTACTTCACCCCGGTCAACTTCCAAATTAAACCCTTTCAGTATCTCTTTTCCATGAATGGAGACATGGAGATTCTCTATTTTCAATAACATAAAAAGATATTTTTAAGGCTGCAAAAATAATATTATTTTTGCGCCCAAAAACAAGAGAATGCGAAGTTTCGGTAGTGATAACAATTCGGGAATTCACCCCATTATTTTGGAGGCACTTTCGGAAGCCAATCAAAATCACGCTGTTGCGTACGGCAATGATCCGTGGACTGAAAAAGCGATACGTTTAATTAAAGACTATTTCGGCGAACAGGCCGAGCCGTTTTTTGTATTCAACGGCACTGGTGCCAACGCCATTGCCATCCAAGCGACTACCCGTTCCTTCCAGTCTATCTTGGCAGCTGAAACAGCGCATATCGCTGTGGATGAATGTGGTGCGCCGGTTTTTATGTCGGGAGCATCGTTGAAAGAAATTCCAACGCCCAACGGCAAACTGACCCCGGAATTGTTAAAACCCTATCTTCATCATTGGGGAAACGAGCACCATTCCCAGCCGAAAACGATTTACATTTCGCAATGTTCGGAATTGGGAACGGTGTATAGCGTTCAGGAAATTAAAGACTTAGCCGATATAGCTCATGATCATACTATGTATCTGCATGTTGACGGTGCCCGGCTTGCCAACGCTGTGGTGGCGATCAACTCCTCGTTTAAAGAGATGATTACCGACACGGGGGTGGATATTCTCAGTTTCGGTGGTACCAAAAACGGCATGATGTTGGGTGAAGCAGTAGTCTCTTTTCGAAAAGAACTATCTGATAATCTGAAATATATACGAAAACAATCAGCGCAATTATACTCTAAGATGCGTTATTGTTCGGCGCAATTTGTGGCTTATCTTCAACATGATTTATGGCGGAAAAACGCCGCCCATGCCAACCGCATGGCGAAATTATTGCGAGACGCTATGACCGATCTTCCCCAAACCCACTTTACTCAACCCACGGATGCAAATATTTTATTGTTAAAAATACCAAGAAAGGTAATAAATACATTGTTGGAAAATCACTTCTTCTACATTTGGAATGAAGAGTTGGACGAAATCCGGTGGGTAACTTCGTGGGACACCGGCGAAGATGATTTCAGTAAGTTGATAGAAGATTTGAGAAAAGTAGTACTATGATTAATACAGAGTTGATTTCAAAGTTTATCAAGTTTTGCGTGGTAGGCGGAAGTGGTGTGATTGTTGATTTCGGAGTGACTTACCTTTGCAAGGAAATAGCCAAACTTAACAAATACCTCTCCAATTCCATTGGGTTTATTGTCGCCGCAACGTCCAATTTCATCCTCAACCGGATTTGGACGTTCAACAGCCAAAGTCCCGATATTTTAAAACAATACGGTCTTTTTTTCCTCTACTCATTCATTGGTTTGGGATTAAATAATGGGATCATTTATTTGCTGCATGACAAAGGAAAAATCAATTTTTATCTCTCCAAACTGATCGCCATCGGGGGGGTGACGTTTTGGAATTTCTTTATGAACTACTTTTTTAACTTCCAATAAATTTGGATTTTTAATTCAGTTCTCCCCCATAATTTTGTCCACCTGATCATATAGATACTGGAAATCTTCGTCATTCCGTAAAATGCAGTCTGCTTGCAAAATGCACTCGGAGAGGTTTTGTTTGTTTGGATCGGTGGTGGCCATTTCGCGCTGTTCGTTAGCTAAGAAAGTTTCGAAAGAAACATGGTCGGTTTCGGAGTTGCGGGAGACAATACGCTCGTAGCGGATTTCGGATTTGGCGTCCACGGCCAAGAGGCTGAAGTCACCCTTCTTGCGCAACGAGTGGATTTCACCGGGTGTGCGGATGCTCTCGATGATGGCGTTGTGCTGTGCCAATTGAGCCTCTTCGAAAAGTTCATCCACAATGAAAGAGGAGGAGTGTTTAGCCCGCAGTTCATTGGCAACCAGCACCATAGAATCTCGGTTTACTTCCAATTCCCGTTTCTCAATCTCCCGAATCAAGTAGGAGCGCACTGAATAATGATGAAAGTGATAGCGATTCACTAAGTAATCAACGATGGTTCCTTTGCCTGCACCGATGGTTCCGGTAATTCCAATGATTTTCATATAACTGATATTAAATCAAGCCTATAAACACGGCTTTTTTGATTTTGCAAAAATAAAAATATAAATGACAAAATTCACGATGGAAAACAGATGATGGTAATCACTTTGACTGTCCGATAAGCCAATGGTAGATGAAGTCTGTTGCCGCTTTGAGCTGAATGGCAAACATAAAAAGTGAAAAGAAGATTTATCTCTTGCAAAGGCTTCACATTTAGGCATACCAACTCACTCATTATTAACTTACTTACTCGTTCGTCTTACTCCCATACGCCAAATCTCCCGCATCACCTAGTCCGGGAACGATGTAGGATTGTGCGGTAAGTTCCTCGTCCACGGCACCGACCCAGATGGTGCAACTCACCGGCGACATTTTAGATTGGAGGTATTCAATGCCTTGCACGCTGGCGATGGCGGAGACGATGTGGGTATGCTTGGGAGCTCCGTTGGAAATCAACTCTTGGTAAGCCAAAAACATCGACTTGCCGGTCGCCAGCATTGGATCGGAAAGGATGAGGATGCGATCTTCCAGTTCCGGCGCAGACATATAATCGACTTGTATTTCGAACGTGCCATCCCGGTAATGCTTGCGGAAGGCGGAGATGAAGGCGTTGTCGGCATTGTCAAAATAGTTGAGCAATCCTTGGTGGAGCGGCAACCCAGCCCGCAGAATCGTGGCCAGCACAGGCGTTTCACGGATAAGGCTCATGTTGGCGATGCCCAGCGGCGTGGTGATCTCCTGCACCTCAATATCAAACTCTTGGCTGATTTCATAAGCGAAAACCTCCCCTATTCGTTCCAAATTCCGCCGAAAACGCATGCTGTCCCGTTGGATCTCCTCGCTCCGCATCTCGGCGATAAATGTGTTAAAAAGAGAGTTCTTCTTCCCTAAATGACGTTTTGATTTCATATTTTGTCATGTTTAATGATTGTCTTATACAACTTGATGAACGGCGAAAGATACGAATATCTTCTCAAATTAACAAAGGGAAAATCGTAAGACTCGCCCCCGAATCCTTTGTAAAACCGCGCAATGTTTTCATTCATCGATCCATTGAAATCCAAATAGTTATCTTGTTTTTCTTGCGTTTTCAGGTATTCGCTAATCACAAAAAACATCGCTTTTTTTTCAGGGAACCGGACATCCCTTCCCGAAAACCAGAACCATATCGCATGACGATCCCGCAGAAACAACGCCCCGGCCAGTAACCGCCCCGACTCGTCCCGTGCCCCGACCACATCGAGCATTCCGCGCTCGGCAACGTATCCAGCAAGTTTACATAACAATAAATAGTCTTTTTTAGCATAGCGCACCGACTTCTCTCTACCCCGTCCGTTTTTGAAAAGACAAACCACTTCGTGAATAGTAAGATCTTGAGTATAAGTCAGGTCAACCTTGTTCGCCGATTTGATGTTGCGCCTCGTGTTTTCGGAAAACAACTGTTCCGTCAAAATATATGGGCGATGGAGATTGAGCCGATAGGAGCGCATCGCAATCGGATTCAATCCGCTCTGCTCCGCAGGGTTATTGGGTGCTAACAATAAATCTATTTGTCTATATAATAATGGTATATGGTTGAAAAACTCGGTCGTGATCTGCGACGTGATCTCCTGATCGGAAAAGATGCCCAACCGCGAGAAAAAAGGCGGGGTATAGATATACTTGATACCCAACTTCGCTTTCGTAGGCAACGGCATCACGTATTCATAATTGCCCATCACCAAAGCGTGCCAATCGGGACAAGCGATGGTCAGGAAGTCGTACTCCGCAAAAATCGTAGCCATTGATGAGTTTTGTATACATCTGTCCCACAACTTCTTATCAATCTTTCCTTTCTCTAGAAAACGCATGGACGAAGCATTAGTCATTACTTGATCTTTACACCTGCAAAAATAAAAATAAACTGAATAAACAAAAAAGGCTGCCTATCCAGCAACCTCTTGTGACCCCGTCAGGATTCAAACCTGAAACCTTTTGATCCGTAGTCAAATACTCTATTCAGTTGAGCTACGGGGCCATTTTTACGCCGGCAAAAGTACAAAAAATATAGTTAGAGATTTCACTTTTGAAAAACATTTTTTGAACAGTGCTTTTTGTATTGGTAATTTTTCTACCTTTGCACCCCTTAAAATAGTTATTATTAAACAAGTAAAACAGTATGGCAACAAGAATCAGATTACAAAGACACGGTAAGAAAAATCAACCGTTTTATCACATTGTAATTGCGGATGGTCGTGCACCACGGGACGGACGTTTTATTGAAAAAATCGGCACCTACAACCCCCTGACGCATCCTGCGACAATCAACATCAACTTTGATCGTGCGTTGTATTGGGTGGAAACAGGCGCTTCTCCCTCGGATACTACTCGCTCTTTGCTTAAAAAAGAAGGCGTTTATTTGATGAAACACCTCAGAGGCGGTATTGCAAAAGGCGTCATGACCGAATTGGACGCAGATCGCAAATTCGAAGCTTGGAAACAAGACCGCGATAGCAAAATCAGCAACACAAAACGTGAGAAAATCGACAAAGAAAGAGGTGAAATGAAAAAACGTTTGGATGCGGAATCCAAAGTGAAAGAGAGTATCTCGGCAAAAGTGGCGGCAAAATATGCGAAAGAAGCAGCAAAAGAAGCGGCGGCTATGGAAGAAGCGGAAGTAGAAAGCACGGAAATGGAAGCAACGACAGAAGAAACACCGGAAGTTGTTACAGAAGTAACCGAAGAGCCTGCCACGGAAGAACCCGTTGCGGAAGCAACCAAGGAGAAAACCGAAGAATAGTCAATATCTCTTGTTACGCAACCTTATCATAGAATCGTAGTAAAATCACCTTTGCGTAACATGAGTAAAATTGGAACTCCTTCTCCCAATTCCAATTTGCATGTCCACCAGATGGAACGTCCCAATTGCGAAATTTCCATTTCGGGCGGCGGCACCACGAGGATCTTGGGAAACCTCTATCCGTGTGTTTCCATCCAGTTGACCAACCAGTTCACGGGGGCTTCTGCCTACAGGGGATTTATTATGGAACTGGCCAATAGCAGTTTGTTAATGAAAAATCAGCGCCAACAGCATCTTCGAATGGCCAGATTATGTCTTCTCTCCCGATTACCAACCCATGCCCTTGCAGGAGGTGGAGCGGTTTATGAAAGCCAACCGCCATCTCCCCGAAATCCCATCCGAACAAGAAATCTTGGAAAACGGCCTGGATGTGGCGGAGATGAACGCCCTGCTGCTTAAAAAGGTGGAGGAACTCACGCTGTACATCATTGAATTGGAGAAAAGAGTTACGGAAGTGGAGAAGAAAGAGGTTGGAGAATAGAGGAGAGTGATTTTATACTTTGCACCAATGTTTATTGCTGTTCTAACCATTTTGGGATGGTATTAGCACCATTAAAAACAGACAAGCTATGAAGAAAATAGTGTTAATTTTAAGTTTGCTGGGTTCATTTTTAGCAACCATGGCCCAAGTTGACAAAACCGTCCTATTGGAAAAATTAAGGGCGGACATGCTGCCCCAGACGAAAGATCATGATCCGTACAAGTATAATAGGGAAAATTTTATCCTGTCTTGTTTGGAATTACGGACGGAAGTTGAAACTGACGATTGCGAATTTCTGGAAATATTCATTCAGAAATTTGATGAACTAGACTCGATGTCAAGCGATGGTGCCATCCGAATGGCTATCGGTGATATATCACGCTTTCAATGCCGAGAGGCCTACAATACTATATTTACTCATGTTACGCAACCTTGTCATAGAATCGTAGCAAAATCACCTTTGCAAACGGAAAACGGTTTCCTATTACGATGAGAAAAGCGGTAAGGAGAAGCGCAAAAGTGCGGTTACAAAATATGTCAAAATGCTACAACAACATGATCTTCCCCACAATCACTGCGATAACCATACCGGCAAAATAACCGGCGAAGAGACGGGCATTGTGCCATTTCTGCCCGGAGGGGGAACGGAGGACGGTACTCAAAGCCGCTATGATCACGATGGTTGCGAGCAACGGCATGGAAAAAGGCGCTCTTAATTGCAACAATATCAGATAGAATCCCAATAAGGCTCCCCAAAAGGTCGTGTATAGATCCAACTCGAAAATGAAATAGGAGAGTAACAGGAAGAGATAGGTGACCGTCATCACTGCAAATATGTAAGTGTAGAGCATATCGGGATCTTTGTCGTGCCACATTTTGCAAACAAATAACGAAAAAATGGCCAACAAGATCAAGGTGATTATTTTATCCTTGCCCATGGGATCCATCGGATTGTCCACTAATTTTGTCCTGGCAGCGACCAAAAGACTGATAGCTGGCAAGAAAGAAACGCTGACGAAGACGAAAAAGAGTAGATGGAACAACGCTTTGTTGTTTGCGCCAAAGTAGCCGAAAGCAACAAAAAGCACGATCAAAAAATAGACTGGCATCATCAATGGATGCGTGAATAACTTAAAAATTTGCTGTAGACTATCTTTCATCTATTATCGAACTAATGTCACCATTCCCTTGGCTTCGTAAGGTGTGCCATCGGGATAGAGATATTTCACGTGATAGATGTAGACACCCATGGGAGAATTTTTTCCCTCATGCGTTCCATCCCATCCCAGATAGGGATCACGGGTTTGGAAGACCATTTGTCCGTTTCGCGTCCAGATCGTGAACAGATAGTTTTTCGTGTCCACAAAAGAGTTTATCGGCTTGAAGGTAGAATTATACTCCCGTGCCGGATTAAAGGCGTTGGGAATGTAAGTCGTGGGTTTTTGTTTCGCCGTGATTTGGTTGGAAACGCTCATATCATCCCGGGGATTCAATAAGCCCGGGTTTGGAATCGCCACGACATAATAAATGAAATCGGAACCAAATTCAAAAAGTTCGGAAACATCATCACTGTAATACATGGCATACTCTGGAACAAGATCGTCAATTTTAACAAAAACAGTATCCGTTTGCAATTTTCGGTAAACGGCATAAGTTGAAACACCTTCGTCCCATGTACCGTAAGAGAGCCATTGCAAGTTGTTTAGTTTCGCATCGGTTCCTTCACCGGTCAACACAATATTATGAGAAATATTCGATGTCGCCAGCACGGCATCACACTCGTTGATCAACTCCACCTTATAATAATATGCCTGCTTTTCCACTTCCACATCATGATCTTCAATCGAGTAAACGGCTCCTCCATTGTAGGATTGTGTGCGTATCAAACTGAAGTTGGTGGCGTTTCCGACACTTCGATACCACTTACTATACG
The DNA here is from genome assembly GCA_031285725.1 of Bacteroidales bacterium. Classification (GTDB taxonomy): domain Bacteria; phylum Bacteroidota; class Bacteroidia; order Bacteroidales; family WCHB1-69; genus JAGVVH01. The sequence continues at coordinate 1,646 of JAITVP010000173.1, read as the reverse complement.
CAAAAGGCAACGTGTCTCCGCTGGTCAAGACATTCACGGCGATGTATGAATTGTCAACCACAGTCACGTTTTTCAGATAGGCAAAGTCGTTGGTTTCCGTGGCTTCGAACAAAAACTCGAAAGCTGACGAAGTGGCTGTGATCATTCCCGACGTGTTGACCGCCCGCACAATCACTTTGTAGGTGGTATTGGGTACCAAGCCCGGAAGACTGTAAGTAGTTGATGAAGCGTTCACCTCGCCGCTATATTGCAACGGGCCGCCATCTTGCGAATAGTAGATGACGTACTTCCCCATTCCATTCCGCATACTTTCATAGGCGTTCCAGGTCAATTGAGCGATTCGGGTACAGACATCCAGCGCACCGGTGACGATTATGGTGTTTTGCTGTGTGGTCATCGTTGAAGCGTTCAAGCACTGATCCAGCAAAGCAATACGATAACGATAAACGCCATCATTGGGATTCCGGTCGGGGTCTTCCCAGTATGTTTGATGAAAACCATAAACGGTGTCTATATCCACCCAAAATCCACCATCGTCCAAATAATAAATGATAACCGCATTGATCTCATTGGTATCGTTTTGGAACGTCCACCCTAACCCAATCCGGTTGTTTGCAAAATTAATGGAAACGCTATCCAGAGTGGGTTGTATAGGCTGGTTTCTGTCGTAAAACGTATCTTTTTCCACTTGAGATCTATTCTTGCAATTACCATCAATGAGATTGGGTGACACGGAACTCAGCACCACGTGGTACGACACTTGGTCGCCACATACTATCGCCGTATCCACATAACTATTACCCCGTACCCCTGCAATAAAAACAAAATCATAATTCCAGTCAAACTTTCGGTACACCTCGTAATTGGTGCTATAGGTCGGCAGCAGCACGTCTGCCGGCGCATCCCAACTCAGCAGTGCCAGCCCATTATTAGGGTTGACCAGCTGAAGTTTCATCGTATGCACGACATTGGAAGGGTATGCCACACCTGCAGAAGATACCGCATCCACCCGGTAGTAATATTGGGTACCATCCCGGGCATCAATAGTATTATGAGTCGCACTGAGCACATCGGCCGTCGTTACCTCCTGGAAATAAGTATACGTAACTCCGTCCAACGAGTAATATACAACGTATTTTGAAAAATCGCTCATATCCGTAGAGTGTGTCCAAGAAATCTTCACGTTCCCGTTTACCTCAATCTGAGCGCAATGCAAGACAGGCTCATTTAACGCCTTGGATATAAAAGGCAGGAAGAAAAAGAGCAAAAAACTGAAAAATAGTATTTTATGTTTACAATTCATAATTTTATATTCTAAAATTAAATCTGTGTATGCAGACAAATTTACTAACCATCATCTGCGTGTTAATCATCCAACAACAATATTCACAAAATCATCCGGATTCATATATCGTTGCGCCATCGTTTGCACCTGCTTCGCATCCACCACCTGTATCACTCGCTTCATTGTCTCAAATTCCGATTCATCCAAGCCGGAAGAGTGCCACAACATATATTGTCGCATATAGTCCACCGAGCCGTCCAATTTCCGCAACAGTGCGGCTTCCATATAATTTTTCACCACGCCTAATTCTTCATCGCCCACTGGTTCGGCAATCAACCGCTCCATTTCATAACGACATTCA
>JAITVP010000073.1 GCA_031285725.1 Bacteroidales bacterium | reverse complement strand
TACTTCATCTAACCCATACTCATTGTCTTCTTTCCAATGCGCGGCATCCAGGATCATCTGCACGGCATTGGCCCACCCCTCTATCCATGCCAACAGCCCCGTGTTTTCACTTAACCATGAATGGCTCGACACCCCGTCTTCCGCAAAAGGTATTTTCATTTTGTTGCCTTGCAGCCGGTACATGGCGTAGTGGCCGAACTCGTGGTAGATGGTGTTCTCGTGGGCGCCGTCTCCCGTTTCCAGATGGATGGCGGGATCATTGACGTAAACGTAATTGTTGGCGCCGCTTCCAATGGATGCGTTTATTTTTATCCGCAACCCGCCCCCTATGCCGGCCGACTGGCGCTCAAAATAGTTGATTCCTTTCCATGCCCAGTGCGCCGCGCGGAAAGCATCCGCACTCTCGCCGGCGATGCGAAGAGATCCCTTGTTCACAGAACCAGCGTTTTGCCCGTACTCTCCCAAATAGATGTCCATATCATAGACCCCACCCCAAAATTTACGGGAACGGATATTGTACGTCTCGTTTGTTTCGGAAAAAACCCTGAGATAGAGCTTCGCCTTGCTGCCGCTCCGGCTTTCATGGTAACTTACGGTGAAATTACCCTCCTCATCGGTGTACGCTTCTCCGAAATTATAATAAACGCCTCCATATTTGCGCATGAGGCGCACATGCAAACCGGCCAACCCTATCTCTTTGTTTGCCCCATAATCCCTCTTTATTAATGAGGTTATCTTTCCCTTTATGGTGCCGGTAAATGTTTTTTTCGCTTTCTCCATCTCGCCGCCCGTCTCCTCCGCGTACATCTCCTCGTAATAATCCAAGGAATCCGGTGGAACCGGTTTCATCAGCACGGCATAAGCCAAACCCTTGACCTCCACTTCCCGGAAATTGTCTATCCACCAATGCTCCCAAGTTTCCGGATTTCGTTCATACGGGGATGGATCGTCTCCCAAGTCACTTTGGGGGATCTCTTTCCAGGGTATGTACACGCGTTGCTGCGGGGCAAGGCTGTCTTCCTCCAACCAGCGCCTTTTCAGGTCGTAAAAATCTTCCAGATTCCAGATTTCGATGCTGTTGTATGGTGTGAAATAGACTTTCCCCGCCATGGTGGTGGTTTGCACGCCATGGCCTTCCTGATTGCTCCACAGCTTTATTTCCATGTATTGCGGATAGAAAGGAAGATGGTTTATGTCGGGAATCGAAATGATAAACGAAAGCAGCAAACTGTCGCCTCTCTTAAATACTTGCGCCGTGTTGCCGCCCGTTTGGATGATGTTCCATCCCGGCGGCAATTGCCATTCCATGCCGTTTATCGTCGTGGTGTCGAAAAAATAGCAAACCGCGTTCATCGTAAAATCCGGTTTCAAATCCTTATGTTCATGGCTGATGATCTTTCCCGCGCATGATTTGTGAAGCGGAAAGAAACATCCCGTCGTGTCGAACGGCTGTGGCACTTGTTGCGCGCCTAACTGGCTCAGGCTTAAAGCTAAAATTGCTGTGATCAGAATTATTTTTTTCATGGCTTTATGGATTATAAGGTTTAACATTGTATCCAATTAAATTGCGGACAATATGCATATCTTCAGATATTATTTCAGTTCGTATTGTTCCTACATACTTGGCTGTATAATTTTTGATTTGATGGTATTTTCCTGTTGAATAATCAAATACTAAAACTGTAAACAATTTGACATGCGAAAATAGCTCTCTCCCAACTTGTAGATTCGGGAAATAAGTCTCGTATTTCACATCCATTTCACGTGTTGAATTCAAATGAGACTTATACGTTTCTTCAATATCACCATTATGATAAATCGAATTTAAATTATTTATAAAATCCACATTCCCTATCATTATTTTTGAACAAATGAACATGATAGGTTTGGCTTCCCCCACATTAACCCTCTCCTCGTCACAATGTTGACTTGTGAGCATATGGGACCCTTCATATTGGGTGTTGTTTTGTAAAAAATAGTTCATTTCCATGACATATTCTTCCCACCCAAAAGGCGGCGAGGATGGACTGAGGGATGTTATTTTTTCGTAGGAAGTGTTAGATATGACAACGCGGTCGGTTTCGAGGGTGGCCGAGTCTTGGTATATCCAGTAACTTCCCTGGCCAAACAAACAATAATTCTTGCTCTCCTGGTCTATTTCGGCTATTACTTTTGCTTTCCTGGTATCGCAAGTGGGAAGCAGCAAGGTCAGAAAAACGGAAACCGCGACGGGGTAAATGAATCGAATCTTTTTCATCTTAATTTTCTTTTATGGTTCATCATTTCTATATAGGCTTGCAAATATAAAACATTATTTAACTTGCGACCCAAAATAATGACCCATTCACACTTTTCCACCATAGTTCCCGTTTGGCCATCTGCTCTGTGGTCGTGGTTGTCTTATCAGCTTGCTGCTTAAATTATCTTGACGACTATCAAAACAATTAAGGTTTTTCCCTCTCCATATTTGCATGAACCCGGGTAATATTTTGGATAATGGCCGCATTTTCGGGATCGGCTTCGTGGGCATGCTGTAAATAATGCATGGCTTTATCGAAATCCCCCTTTATCGCATAGGCCACGCCCAAATTTTCCAAGGCGGAAGAATAATCGGGAATAAGTTCCAGCGCTTTCATTAAATATACTATGGAACTATCCAGATTTTGCATTCCCATGCCGAAAATTCGGCCTTTCAAGTTGTAAGCATAGGCGCTCGGGACGTTATTGGACAGATAGTCGTTTACTATCGCCATTGCTTCTTTCACGTTTCCCGCATCCAATTGTTTATTCGCATTTTCCAACTGTGCAGCTTCCATTTTCAGTAAGGAAATCTGAGCATTTTCAGCCGCCATCTTGTCTTCCGGTTTCAAAATGGCTGCATTTTTATAATGCATATAGGAAAGGTCATACTGTTCCAAAAAGAAATAGGTCTCACCCAATAAAAGATTAGCGTAATAAGAGGTTTTATCTAATGTAAATGCTTTATAAAGATATTTTTCCGCCTTTTTTAGATCAGCCGATCTCTCCTCTTTTTTATATTTTTCCAAATAACTCCCACCTGCCGAAACATTACATTTAATGCTATGGTGGGAAACCTGAACATCGGTGCTGAACAGGGTGAAATCATCATGCCAAACCCGGTTTCTGGAGATGGTCTTGCCGGTATAAAACAATATTAACAAAGACAAAACGATAGGTGATAGCACCTTAATCTTCTTTATATCAAATAGTTTTATAAAATAATAAGTCAAAATAATCGTAAATCCCAATAGCGGGGTGAACAGGAAACGTTCGTTCATAAATGTTCCTATATTGATGAACAGATTGGAAACTATAGAAAATATGATGATGAAAAACAAAATCCCAAAAGATACCACATCCCTTTTTTTCAATGCTTTAACTGCATAAACAACAATAAAAACAAAGAAAATCGTCAAGATGATTACCCAAGGATTAGCGAACGAGGTGATTTCGATTTGACGGGGATAGTAATCGTGGGTTAGCGGGTGCGGGAAAATCAAGAGGTTCAGGTAGATGCCCCATGTGAAGATTACCGTGGCTATGTATTGTGCCGTTGTACTTTCGATAAACGGATTGTTCAAAATAGTATTCGTCTCATCCGTCGGCATCCATCCACCTAATACCATGTACCTTGCTATCAGAAAGAGAATTATAGCTAACAAAGAAGGAATCAGCGTGACGATCCAATCTGATTTTAAAATCTCTTTTTTCGAAAAATAGAGTACTAACGGAATGATAGCGATAAACGTGATGGCATTTTCTTTGGCGAGAAGCCCAAAAGACAAGGTGAAGAAACTAAGTAGTAAGTATATCCAATTTCTTTTGGAAATATGTTGTAGTACAAAATAAAGCGTGCCCATTCCACCCAGCATGGACAAAATTTCATCCCGTCCCTTGATATTCGCAACCGCTTCTGTGTGAATCGGATGCAAGGCGAATAGCAAGGTGGCAAGAAACGAAAGCGAGAAGTACCACTTTGCATTTTCACCTACCGGAAATATTTTGGACAATACAACATAGATGAGCAAACAAAGCAGGATATAGCATAAGATATTTCCCAAATGGCTGACTACAGGTAAATTGACATCTATAAACAGTTGCTCGTTTTGAGTAGCTTTGTTCATCCCAACCTGCTCGTGGATACTTTTTCCAAACAGTTCATATTCAAGAATAAACGTGAGTTGCGCCAAAGGACGGTAGCGTCCTCCGGTCACCAAATTATCGCTTTTTCCGAAATAGCCGGCAAATCCGTCGTTTGTCATCACATCCTTTACCCCATCAAATCCCATCAGCGTGTAGTCGTTTTGATAGATCACCAAGCGATCATCCAATGCATAGTCCAAGGTCAGCGTATTTCCGTAGACCAAAAGGATCGCCATACAGATGAGGATTGGGGGAAGGATTTTTTTACTCATGGATTGCTTTTCTGATTTTTATCAATTTCGTCAACAAATCATCCAATTGGTTCAATGGCAACATATTGGCACCATCAGACAATGCCTTTTCGGGACACGGATGCGTTTCAATGAAAAGGCCATCGAAGCCCACGGCAATTCCCGCCTTGGCAATGGTCTCGACCAGATCCGGTCTTCCACCCGTAACACCTTGCGGTTGATTAGGTTGTTGTAGCGAATGGGTGCAATCGAGAATGCAGGGACAGTTATTCTTTTTCATCTCGGCAATACCGCGGTAATCTACGATAAGATCTTGATAGCCAAACATTGTGCCGCGTTCGGTGATCATCACCTGATCGTTTCCAGCTTGGCGCACCTTCTCCACCGCAAACCGCATCGATTCGGGCGACAGGAACTGTCCTTTCTTAATATTCACGAACTTACCGGTTCGGGCGGCGGCAACCAACAAATCGGTTTGCCGGCATAGGAATGCCGGTATTTGCAACACATCGGCCACGGTAGCCGCTATCTCCGCCTCTTCCTCGGTGTGAATATCTGTCACGACAGGCAGATCATATTGCGATTTAACCTTTTTTAACACAGCAATCCCCTCCTCTACCCCAATACCTGTGAAGGAGTTCAGCGAAGAACGGTTCGCCTTTTTATAAGAAGCCTTAAAAAAGAGAGGAATATCAAGTTTCTGGCAAATAGCCTTTATCGTCTCTGCGATATGAAGCGTAATGTTTTCATTTTCAACTACGCAAGGTCCTGCGATTAGAAAGAAATTTTGATTGAAATCAGGGGTCGTTTTCATACAATTGGTTGTGTCGTTGCAGTTGCAAATAGAGGAGTTAATTTTCCTTTCCCACCGTCTCCGCCGCTTCCACGATCTCCACGAAATCCTCAGCTTTCAGTGATGCGCCGCCGATGAGGCCACCATCGACGTTGGGTTGCGAGAAGAGTTCCAACGCATTGCTGGGATTGCAGCTTCCGCCATATATAATATGCAGGTTATAGGCGATTTCGGTGCCATATTTTTTCTCCACTAACGAACGGATGAAAAGGTGCATCTCTTCGGCTTGTTGCGGGGTTGCGGTCAATCCAGTGCCTATGGCCCAAACCGGCTCGTAAGCGATAATCACCCGCTCGAATGCTTCCGGTGAAAGATGGAAAAGTCCCTCTTTGATCTGTTTTTCAACCACTTCAAAATGGGTGCCGGCTTTGCGTTCCTCGACAACCTCGCCACAACAATACACAGGGATCATATCCACTTCCGTCAAACGGTTTACTTTTTCAGCCAATATTGCGTTGGTCTCTCCAAAATATTTCCGCCGTTCCGAGTGGCCGATGATGCAGAATTCCACGTCTAAATCCGCCAGCATGTTTGCGGAAATCTCGCCGGTATAAGCACCGTTCTTGAATTGCGAGCAGTTTTGCGCCGCACATTCGAAATTGGCTTCTGCCGCATGATCCGTGGTCAATTCCAAGTAGAGGTATGGTGGAGATAAGACTACTAACGTATTGATATTCAATCCATCCAATGCATCTTCTATGTCGGAGATCAAATCTTCCGCTTCATCGAACGACTTGTTCATTTTCCAGTTTCCAATAACTACTTTTGGTTTCATTTTTTTGTTATTTTAAGTAAATAATAATGTGATTATCTTTTATTTATCGGATAAGAAATATACTCCACACAAAGGATGATCATCGTGGTGAAAAGGGCGCTCAACAGAGCGGAAAGCAAGGTCAAGAAGAAGTGCCTGAAAGTGAACGCTTCCAACAAAACCACCATGAAATGATGGAGAAAGGTCAGAATGAACGCATAGGCTAGCAACCATCTAAAATCTTTCACGCCAGGTACCGGCCGATCAATGCCATCGGCTTTCTTTTTGCCGTTCAGTGCAGAGACCAAGTAGGGACGTAAAAACACCACCATCAGCGTAGCCGAGGCGTGCACGCCCAACGACAGAGTGAACATATCCACCACCAAGCCCGTGAAAAAACCGATAATGTATTGCGCCGTCAACGGCATTTCGATAGGAAGTAACAATACGGCTAACAGATAAATGTGCGGGTTGATATAACCAAACAGGTGGATTTTGTCGCAAATCAGCACTTGGATTGTCAACAACACGACAAATCGTAATATGTTGGTTATGATGTTATTCATGTTTAAAATTCGATTTAAGGCTATCTAATTCCGCTTTATACAGATTTTTAACCACATACACTTGATCCAAGCGGTTGAAATCGGTAGCCAATTCGATCCGGATATCTAAAAAAGTGCTTTTTTTATCCTCTTCCACGGAAACTACGGCCCCAATAAGGATATCCTTCGGAAAGACGTTGGAGAAACCGCTGGTATAAACAGAATCGCCAACATTAACCATAATATGTTGCGGAATATCCCGTAGATTGACAATTTCGGTGTTATTTTCATGCCAGACCACGGTGCCGATCTGGTTATTCGGCATTACTCGGGCACTGATCCGTGTGTCGGGATGCAGCATCGACATTACCGTGGAGAAATCAGGTGCCACATCGTTGATCACTCCGACAATGCCTTGCGGCGAAAAAACCGCCATGTCCACCATCATCCCTTCCTTGGATCCTTTATCAATGATCAGGTAGTTATGCGTCTTATTCAACGAGTTATAGACAACATGAGCCGATGTGTAATCGTATAACCTTACTCTCTTCTTTCCAGTAAAAGCCTCTTCTTTAACGTAAAGCGAATCCTCTATTTCCAAAAAATTCCGCTTCTCTTCCCGTAGTAGCGCAACGTTCTGTTGAGTCAGATTTTCGTTGTCGGTGCGCAAATGGAAATGGTTCGTGAATCCACTCCACATCTTGTTGACCGGATGAGTGATCTGCCGCCCGATCCGGCTCATTACGAATTGAGGGTAATGCAAGTTATTGTAAATGAAAATCAAAGATGTAAGTTGCAGGAAAATGAAAACGATAAAGTGAAAGTATCTTTTCAAAAAATCAACCAATCTGTTCATTTCTTTTATATAAGTGCGCAAAAATACGAAAACAATTAAACATGATGGAAGAACTGTTGCAATATGAAGAATGACTACTGCAAACTAACTTGGAAAATGACAAGACACCCAAGAAAGGATGCCACCGGACAAAGGGTGGTTCATCCGGTGGAAGTACTTAGCACCTGTCTACCGCATTCAAATCCCTAAACGCCACTTTCAACCGTTCCACAAGTGATTTTTCACCTTCTCTAAGGAAAGCACGTGGGTCGTAGTATTTCTTGTTGGGTTTGTCTTCGCCATCGGGATTGCCGATTTGACCTTGAAGATAGGCTTCGTTTTTCTTATAATACTTCATAATGCCTTCCCAGAATGCCCATTGCGTGTCGGTGTCGATATTCATTTTAACCACGCCATAATCAATAGCTTCTTTAATTTTTTCGGGTTCGGATCCGGAGCCACCGTGGAAAACGAAATTCACAGGGTTTGGCATCGTTCCGTATTTTTCCATGATGTATTTCTGGGAATTACGCAAGATGATCGGTTCCAAACGGACATTGCCCGGTTTGTAAACACCATGCACATTGCCAAAAGAAGCCGCAATGGTGAAATTCGGGCTGATTTTCAGCAGTTCCTCGTAAGCGTAAGCCACATCTTCGGGTTGCGTGTACAGTTTGGAGTTGTCCACACCGGTGTTGTCCACACCGTCTTCCTCGCCACCGGTAATACCCAACTCAATCTCCAGTGTCATGCCGATTTTTGCCATTCGTTCCAAGTAACGCTTGCTAATTTCGATATTATCTTTTAAAGTTTCCTCTGAAAGATCCAGCATGTGGGAGCTAAAAAGCGGTTTGCCATGTTCCTTGTAGAACTGTTCGCCGGCATCCAACAGACCATCGATCCACGGAAGGAGTTTTTTTGCTGCATGGTCGGTATGAATAATCACGGGAATACCATACATTTCCGCCATTTTGTGAATATGCAATGCCCCGGAGAGCGCACCTTGTATGGCCACTTTCTCTCCTTCATTACTCAACGATTTACCAGCATAGAAAACCGCACCGCCATTGGAAAATTGGATAATTACCGGCGAGTTCACCGCCTTGGCCGCTTCCATCACCGCATTCACCGAGTCGGTACCTACTACGTTCACTGCCGGTAAGGCAAACTTTTCTTGCTTTGCGATGCTGAAGATTTCTTGCACTGCCGAACCGGTTGCCACGCCCGGTTTCACTTTCGTTGAAATTTTCTCTGACATGATCTTAATTTTTGGTTTGTATTAAATTAATATGTTGTTTTTTAAGAAATATTTCACTGTTTCCACGGATTGCAAAAATAAGGTTTTTATTGTTGCAAAACAAATAAAAACGTTTCCCATGTACCAAGTACTCGACAAAGATGCAATTAATAAGGAGAATGGCAGGAAATCTGGCATCATATTCTTTTGGCTATGAGTACGCCTGTGGCAGGAAATCACCATGACAGGTTTGATACAACTGTTTCAAGCTGGATGAGCTTCAACTATATAGCATTTATGGTGATACTTCTGAAAAAAGTGAAGAAAAGAAAAAAATTTAGATGACTTCGCAATAAACGTATGGACTAATGAAAGGATACTTATCACTCAACGGATCCACGCTCAGCCAGATACTCAAGTCGCTGTCGTAATACCTCGCTCCGAAATAAGAATATCCCGTTTCCTCGTCCTTCTCCTTTCCCGAGAAAGAATAGCGGCTGGTCCAGTAAGATGTCCGCTGGTCGACCCTCGTTTCCCCGAAGGGGAGGTACTGCAAATGCTGGATGGCGTCGCCGCGGGCGTCCGTGATCCAGCTGGCGCTGCCCAGGTGGTCGCCGTGGTAGAAGTAGAGGTC
>JAITVP010000060.1 GCA_031285725.1 Bacteroidales bacterium | reverse complement strand
GTAAACAAGTGGACGAGCGGTTCAATGATCCATTAACCTGTCTACTCGTCCACTTGTTCACTCGTCACTTCCTTTCCCCTAATATTTCTGCCACTACCCCATACGTGATGTTTTCGTGTTCACCCAGTGCCCAGTCACGTTCTTTAAAACGGTTCACGACTTTTTGGATACCGGCTTCGTTCACGCTGTAGTCGCTTAGCTTGGTTTTCACACCGAGCGATTTGAAGAAATTTTCAACCGATGCGATGGTTTGGTCAATCCGCTGGTCCGTTGTTCCTTTTTCAAGGTGGAAGATATTTTTCCCCATCTGTAAAATCTTCTCTTCCTTTTCTTTACGCATGACATTCATTACACCGGGCAACACGATTGCCAACGATTGTCCGTGATCGATGCCGAAAAAAGCGGTCAGTTCGTGACCAATCATGTGGGTGGCCCAGTCGGTTGTGACCCCCTGCCCGATCCAGTCGTTCAATCCCCATGTGGAGGCCCACATCAGGTTGGCTCGAATGTTGTAATCGGCGGGATGGTCAAACACTCTTGGTCCTTCTTCCACCAACACTTTCAGGATCGCTTCCGCAAAATAGTCTTGTAACAGTGCGTGGTTGTTGAAGGTGAGATATTGCTCGGTCACGTGTACAAACGTGTCGATAATCCCGTTGGCGGTTTGACGTTCGGGGAGCGTGTAGGTCGTTTCGGGATCGAGGATGGAGAATTTAGGATAAGTTAATGGTGAATTAGCCGCCAATTTTTCCTGTATTTCCGCCTTCGAAATCACGAATCCTTTGTTCATCTCCGATCCGGTCGCCGGCAAGGTCAACACCGTTCCGAATGGCATCGCCCGGTTGATCCGACTTTTTCCGGTCAGGAAATCCCACGGATCGCCCTCATACCGTGCTGCCGCCGCAATAAACTTGACGGCATCGATGACGGAGCCGCCACCCACGGCCAGTAGAAAGTCAACTTGGTGTCCCCGAATCGCCGCCACCGCTTCCCGGCACGTTTCATAATGTGGATTCGCCTCTATGCCCGAAAACTCGAACCACACATGGTGTTCCAACGCTTTCGTTACTTGGTCGTAAACCCCGTTTTTCTTAATACTTCCCCCACCATACAGTATCATAATACGCTGTTCGGCAGGAATTTCCTTAGCAATTTCTTTGATCGTACCTTTCCCGAAAATGATTTTCACGGGATTTGCGAATGTAAAGTTTTTCATTTTTTATTTATTTTTTAGTTGATACGAAACTCCCACCGCCACGTTCCAATAATCGCCGTGGTAGAGCAATTTGCACTTCCCGTGGCTGTAGATGGGATAGTCGTATTGGGTTTCTTCATACTCTATAATGGCACCGCCCATTTGGATCAAGCCCAGATAATACTCGCCCATCACCGAGAACCCTATGCCGTTTTGGAAACGATAGCAGAACCCGATACCGGTGTTATACAGTAAGTTGAACCGGTTTAACGGAATGGATTTTCGCACAACACATTTATATACGGCGACATCGTTCGATGAAATATTTCCGGAAGAGTAGTCATACTCTTTGGAAACGGTACTATGTTCCAATTCGTAAGTAGGGATTTCCGAAAGGGTGAATTGCAGGGCGAACCCGATTTTGCCAAACAGGGCAAAGCCGGTTTTGCCAAAAGGAATGTAATATTTCAATCGCAAAGGAATTTGGAGTGAGGAGTAGGCAGATAGCAATTTTTCCCTCTTGATGAAAAGATAATCGGAATTTACCGGAGACCCGTTGATACGGGTACAGACATATGCCAAGCCCGTTTCAATCACGGTGTTATTTTGCACCGTGTATCCGGCATTCAGCTCTATCGGTGGCACCGAGAGTCTCCGACCGCTCACCACTTGGACGTCTCCTTCCACCACTTGGTAATTTTCGCTCCGGAAGCCGGAGGCCAACTCCAAGTTCCACTCCCCAATCTTGGAGAATATTCGGGAAGGCGGACTGGTCAAGGCATGGGCAATCCGGTTTGTATCCTTTTTTCTGCCAGACTCAATCGGTGAAACGGTCGGATAGGAGAGAGAAGAATCTATGGGAAACGAAGTCGTGTCGTTTAGTATGGGAAGTTCATCAATGAGCGAAACCGTATCCGTATCGAGAACAAGTGTCCTGGAATCTTCTTGCGCTGATTTTTGGGATAGTGTTTTGACTTGCAGTATAATATGATTTCCTGAAACTTTATATTGCACCGAATCGGGTAATAGTAATGGCAGAATGCGCTCAAGTCGTTTCATTTGAAAACGGTACGAAAATCGTTGTGTGGTATCAATAAGCAGAGGATTGTAGGCAAAACGGAACCCGGACTCTTTCGTGATCTTGGCAAACGCTTGTGAAAGATTTTCGTCTTGCAGAGAAAAACTGATCGGTTTTTCCCAATTCGTTTGTGCGGTTACGGAAAGTCCGATGAGGAAGAATAATAAAACCAACAGGTTCGCTGGTTTTCGTTTATTCTCTCGATAAAATGTATGTATCCCCATTCTTATATAATCTGCCAGACAATGTTTCTGAAATGATGGTCAATATATATTCAATATCCTCCTCTTTTTCAAAACTGATGTTGATTGGCAGTTGGCTAAATTCGGGAGCTATTTCAATTTTCACGTCATACAGCGATTCTAATTGTGTCACGATATTTGCCAACGGCTCGGCATCAAAAAACATCTCTTGGACGTTTTTTGGGGCAATTTGTTCCCTGGTTCGATTTTGATCGCCCGACGTGTTCTGTTCTTTGTTTTCCGAAATTCGATTCAGTCCATCCTTCAGCGTGCTCGGTTTGTCTTCCGTTTCTCTTTTTTCCTCCGTCACAAGGGATGTGAATATTTTCGTTTCGGAATCATACATGCCCCGCTCTCCTTTCTTGATCACCAAACCTTTGTCTTTGAGAGTGTAGAAAAGGACTTCCCCTTCGGTAACATCCACGATGATGGATTTTTGCGGGTCGTTGGCGGCAACGGTGAATATGGTACCGATATCTTTGATGAAAGTCTCGCCCGCCACCACAAGTAACTCTTTTTCTTTATTTGATTTAACATCAAACGTGGCGGTACCTTTCAGGTGCACTTCGTTGCGTTTTCCTTTCGTGTATTCTATTTGCGAACCGGTGCTAAGGCGCACATTGGTGCCTCGGTCGATGGCGTATGTTTCGGTTTGTTCGATGGCGGTGATATGGATGGGCGGCTCGAGGTTACGGTTCAGCAAAACGGTCAAATGCCTTGTTCAAATCCAGCTTCGGTATCTGCACACTGGAAGTGAGCAAGTTTTGGTAGAGCGAAGAGAAGCCGGTAAAGTAATTTTCGTTCTCTTTCGATTCTGTAATCCATTGATCCACCTGTTGGATCTCTTCCGCGGTGGCCTCGCCAATGAAATATCGAGTTAGTAAAATATCTATTTTTTTATTCATAATAATTTGCTTTAAAGATAGTTGGTTTTAGAATAGGGTGATCATAAAAAATGAAAACATAGCAAGATAATCTTTAAGTTCTTCTCTGAAAATTTTCAAAGCGGTGACAATATGGGTTTCAACCGTGCTGATTTTGATGTTCATCTCGTTGGCAATTTCTTTGTAGGATAGTTGCTGGAAACGGCTCAGTTCGAAAACTTGTCGGCATTTCGGGTTCATTTTGGCCAATGTGGCTGCGATTCGCCTTTCAAATTCATGTTCGATGGTTACTTTATCTGTCTCACAGATAAAATGTTCATTGCTGTAGAAGATGTTTCGTAAGTGTTCGGTTCGTGTTTTTTTAAGTTTTATTTTAATCTTGGATGATGCTGAAGGCGTAATGGGTCATTGGAATATACCACTCTTTGAAGAGGGATTCGAATTGTTTGTGATCGCCTGCCCGGATCGTGTTGTTTCTCATAAATTCAACTCAAAATGGCACACAAAATAGATAAAAGTGTAAATCAGACAATTGAAAACGAAAAGACCTTGAGTGGTTTTCGTTTTTTTTACATTACCGTTACCGTTCCCACGATCTTCTGTTTTTTTCCTAATGTCGGCGTGACTATTAACATATAGTTGAAGACTTGATTGACGGTCAATTTTCCATTCACCGTGCCGTCCCAACGAAAATAGGGATCTTTGGAGTAAAAGACCAGCGTCCCCCATCGGTCGTAAATTAGGATGCTTATTTCATTGATTTCGTTGGGATTGGCTAAAAAGAACGCATCGTTGATCCCGTCGACTCTATTCGGCGAGATGGCGTTGGGTAAAAAGATGTTGAATGGACAATATTCGATGTAGTGGGTCGCCGTGGCCTGGCAGATATCGTCGGTAACCACGGCTTTGTACATACCGGGCTTCGTCGCCTCGATGGTGAACGAATTCTCTCCGGTATTCCAAGTAACGGCACCGTTAGGTGTAATAGCTTGTAACACAGCGAAATAAGTATCGCAAAAATCTTCACTTGAGCTGATGATCATCACCCGGACGTCCGGTACGGTAAGGGTGAGCCGTACGAGGCTGTCGCAACCGTATTGGTCGGACAACATAAACTCGTAGTAATAAGTGCCCGCATCGGTGTGTGGCGGCACGATGAGATTGTGTTTTCGATAATATTCATTCAAACAGACTACGTCCTCCAAAATAGTCTCCGAAGGATCCACAAAATTGAGGATGAGTATCAGCACGCTGTCGCAACCGCCCGCTGTCAGTAACGAATCAATGTAGGTGCCCGATTCCCGTAACGTGTCGCCCCGATAATAATAGTTGGACGAACAGAGGTTGACGTGTTCTGTAAGATAATAACTTGGCGTTACGGTGAGATGGAGGATGACCGTGCTATCGCAACCCGCCTGTGTGAGCAGATTTGTACGGTATTCTCCGGTGGTCGTCAGCGCATCTCCTTGAAAATAAAATATTTCCCCGTCACAAATCTTCACCTCGAGTTGCGTTTCATATACCGGACCCACGTGCAGGATGAGTTGATAAACACTATCGTCGCCCAATATCGTTTGCAGCGAATCGTAATAGATGCCCGCCGCCGTGAGTTCCCGCCCTCGGAAAACATGTCGCTCGCCCTCGCAAATGGTTATAGTTTCTGTAAATAGATAATCCCGATGCACAATAAGTTGAAAAGAGTAGATACTGTCACAACCTTGAATCGTGTGCGGATTGAATGTGTAATTTCCCGCCTCGGTATAATTGTTTCCCCCAAATTGGAAAGGAAGATCTTCGAATTCAACATGTTGTGTGAAACTAAAGGAATAGGAAGGATAAACCTTTAATTGCAGCGAGATCAGGCTATCGCAATCGTAGCCGGTGACGGCAGTGCGGATGGCGATAGTGTCGTGACGGGCGGTGAAATTGAATCCGTACCGGTTGTAAATCGTTCCGGCACAGACCGTATCGATGATGTTTTTTTCAAAATCGGAGATGTGCACTTGGCAAATCAGCGTGTCCACAAAGGGTGGAACGCAATCCAAGTTGAAAAAGGTGACGATGGCGGTCAGTTGGTAGGTGCCTGTGTCGGAGAAAGCGTGTGTGAGTTCCTCTGTGGCAATCGGTGGTTGATCGTCCACTATCCAAGTGATCGTGTCGAACGTGTATTGGGAATAGATGCTGAAATTGATGGGAGTATTCACGCAAAATGGATAGCCATCGGGGATTTGCTCGGAAGGACGTTGGTTGATCAGGATGTCGTTTTCCGAAGGCACGGTGCGGGCACCCACTGCATAGCCATACCCCTGGTCATTGCCAAGCCCGTAAATAAATGCGCAAAAGCCCTCGTCGTTTCGGAGTTTGTGCGTGCCGGCGGTAATCGAAAGCCGTGCGTAAGAATAGGTGCTATTGCTGGCCAATACCTGGATATTTCCGGCAGAGACCGGCGTGTTGTCAAGTCTGAGGGAAGAGGCACCTGACGTGGGGAACACGACATTGACATAATGCGACGTGACATTTTGGGCGGAGAACGTGCAGAATATGATTTCGTTGATTTGCTGCTCGATCGGTGCGATCCAAATCATGGAGGGATCGCCCCGTGAGGAATTGTCGAAAACGGAGGTGGGGTTATAAAGATGGACAACCGACGGCATGGAGGTTTCAATGAAACAAGCCTGGTTGGCCGCCGTCAAGTAAAATTCATGACTTTCGTAAGCATTGAGGGTCGTGGACACGATCCCGTTGATTTTCACCTCGGTGTTGTCTGCGGAAGCGGTGATCTTGATGAACCCTCCCTGCCGCCCCATCGAGGCGGTGGGCACAAATCGCCTGCCCAAAAAATTGACAGGGATGGCTTGCTCGAAAATATGGTCATAACCGTTGCTCTGCCCGGTGGGAATGCCGGTAAGCACGTTGCCGTTGAAAACAGCGACCTTTTTGCATGCGCGGCTTTCCACCCGGGAACCGGAAAGGTCGCCCCCCGTTTCGGCCGTTGCGGAGAAAACCTGATAGCATTCCCCTTCGTTCAACGTGACCGAAAAGGGGGTGTTGGCACTGTGTCCACACAAGGTGGCCTTTGCCGGTGTGATGTCCACGATCGTGGAATCTTCCGTGGCGATCACCAAAAAACAACTGTGGTTAGATACCGAGCAGGCTGCGATGGTGTTGTTCGATGGCGTGTAGTTTTGCGTGATGTATTTCTCTCCCAATGCATGGGTCGGCAAAACGAGCGAGGCATCGAAGGAGTTGGTGGCCTCGTTGGCGATAAACAGCGAGATCGTGTCCGAGGAGGTGATCTTCAAACCGTATTGAGTCACCACGCCGTGATTGTTGTTGTAACCTTCGTCCTCAGGAATGGAAAATGTCCCCATTGATCCAGCGGGCAGAGTGTTTACAGAACTCCAACCGGTGTGCGGATTTTGAATGGTGACTGTGCAGGTGCGGGGAGCGCTGGCAATGAGTGTGAGCTTGTTATTGGTGGGTGATCCGTTACAACCTCGGTAGCCGTTCTTCATGAAAGAGGCGTAAAATTCCGTTCCTTGTGTCGAAAGTTCTTGTCCGCAAAGTTCTTGGCAGAAAAAGGACATCAGCCAAAACGAGAACAGAAAATAGACATAACTCCTGACTTCGATACAGGGACACCCCAATGTCGTCAACTTAAGATTCATATAGCACGTTTATATATCGAGTACTTATCCATTTCCTTTTTCATTTTGCAAAGATAATATTTGCTATGATTCTATAGTAAGGTAGCATAACATGAGTTATAAAGAACCTTAATGCTTATGGATGCCGCAATGAAAATTAATGAGTTGTATGAAGATGTTTTGAATGGCGGGATAATAAGGGTTTATGTTTTACCGTTTACTGTCTTTTCCAGTTCCTCCCACCACGTTTTCCCATATTTTCGGATGAGCGGTTCTTTGAGGAAACGATAGACGGGCAATTTCAGCGCTTCTCCTTTCTCACAAGCAAGTTCGCAAACGATCCAGCGGTGGTAGTTGAGGGCATCGTAATCAGGAAGTTCCTTAACGCGAATGGGATAGAGATGACAGGAGATGGGTTTCTTAAACGGGATCTCACCGTTATCATACGACTTCTCGATGGCGCACTTGGCCATGTCGTTCTCGTAATAGATGTATGCACACGCCTCGTCCTCCAGTAGTGGGGTTACAAAATGACCGTTCATGTCGTAATCGAAGAAGCCGTCTTCCTCGATTTTTGCCACTCCCTCTTCAGTCATATATTTCTTAAAAATTGGGTAATACTCGTCCAAATCGCCTATTTCCAGCGGATGCAACGGTGCTCCGGCGTCACCCTCAATGCAACACGCCCCTTGGCATTGCGAAAGGTCACAACAAAAATAGTTCTCTATCAATTCATCGGATACTAATACGTTGTTTATTATGAGCATATATTATTTTTTTCGCACCATTTCCAAAGCGTACGGCAACGCCACATCAAAATTATCGAAAATATGATTTGAACCGATGAGGTCGGAGACGCCGCTTTGGTCTAACGCTTTGCGCACATCGGGTTGCACACCCGAGAGGATGATCTGCTTGTCGGCGGATTGCAGCGACTTGATAGCCTCGCGGAAGTTGTGAGTACCGGTGGCATCAATAAAAGGTACGTGCCTCATCCTAATAATTAGCACTCTGGTGGATGACGGTCGTCCTTTCAACACCTCGCTGTAGTGTTTCGCCGCTCCGAAGAAGAACGGTCCGCTGATCTCGTAAACCTCGATCTCCTTAGGCAAATGTCCGTAATTTTCGATGTAATCGTTCTCATTATCTTGCAGGATACCCTGCCCGTTGTCCGCCATGCGTTTCATAAAAAGGAAAGCAGCAAGCACAATTCCAACCTCAATAGCCACAGTCAAATCGACTAACACGGTGAGAAAGAAGGTGGTGAGTAACACGATGATGTCGAAAGCGGAACCTTTTAAGATGGAAGTGAACGAACGCCACTCGCTCATGTTGTAACATACTAATAACAAAATACCTGCAAGACAAGACATGGGGATCAACTTCGCCCACTGTCCAAAAAAGAGCATGATAAACAACAACGTCACGGCATGGATCATGCCTGCCAGCGGGGTACGTCCACCGTTTCGGATGTTAGTGGCCGTACGGGCAATAGCACCGGTCGCCGGAATCCCGCCGAACAGCGGAGTTACGATGTTGGTGATACCCTGTGCAATCAGCTCGGTGTTACTGCGGTGCGTGCTCCCAATCATCCCGTCGGCAACCACGGCCGAAAGCAGCGACTCGATCGCACACAGCAGGGCGATAGTCAACGCCGGTTGGAAATAGAACCGGATATTACTCCAATCAATGTCCGGAATCGAAAGCGAGATGTTGTTGGGAATCTCGCCGTACAACGTTTCGATAGTGGTCACAGGCAGCTTGAAAATCGCCACCGCGGCGGTCACCAAGATAATGGCGACAAACGAGCCGGGTATTTTGTTGGTAATCTTGTTGAAGAAAATGCAGATCAGCAGCGTGACCACTGTAATGATGACCGCTATTGGATTGATTGTCCCCAATGCATTGAAATACGCACCCCACTTCTCGATAAATCCGGCCGGCACCTGGTCGATTTGCAGACCGAGGGCGTCTTTAATTTGGGTGGAAAAGATCACAAGGGCGATGCCGCTGGTGAATCCCACGATCAGCGGGTGCGGGATGAATTTCAGTAACGCCCCTAATCGTAATAATCCAAAGATGATCAGAAATATACCAGCTAAAATGGTGGATATCAGCAGCCCGTCAAAACCGTATTGCGAAAGAACGCCAAAGACGATGACGATGAAAGCTCCCGTGGGCCCGCCGATCTGCACGCGGCTTCCACCCAGAAAGGAGATGAGGAAGCCGGCAATGATGGCCGTGATCAACCCTTTCTCCGGTGAAACGCCCGAAGCCACGGCGAAAGCAATCGCCAACGGCAATGCCACTATTCCAACAATAATCCCAGCAAACAGGTCTTTCACAAATTGTTCTTTCGTGTACCCTTGCTTTAAAACGGTGAAAAATTCCGGTTTAAAAATCTCTTTCATCGCTAACTCTCTTTTTGTTCTTTGGCTTGAAATGCCAACGCATACATTTTCATCTGTTTAATCATGGAAACCAAACCGTTGGAACGAGTGGGCGAAAGGTGATCCTTCAATCCGATCTTATCGATATAATCCATTGCGGTATCGATGATCCCTTGCGGGGTTTGTCCTGAAAGCACCCGTATGAGCAGGTTGGCTATACCCTTGGTGATAATGGCGTCGCTATCGGCGGTGAAATAGACTTTCCCGTTGCGGTAATCGGCGTGCAGCCACACTTGCGACTGGCAGCCGGCAATCAAATACGAAGGGGTTTTGTATTTCGGATCAATCATCGGGAGTTCCTTTCCCAATTCGATGATATAGCTATACTTATCCATCCAGTCATCAAAATAACCGAATTCTTCAACAATTTGATCTTCAGCTTCTTTAATGGTCATATCTTCTGTGTTTTAAGGTGAAAAACAATCTTGCAATTCAAGTCGCGAAAATACATTTTTACATTCAAGGGCGATTGTTTTTTAACACATCCCATTAATCTCGATTCTCGTATCTTTGCGGCATGAAAAATTTGTATATAGAAACGTATGGGTGTCAGATGAATGTGGCTGATAGTGAGGTGGTAGCGGCGATTCTGTCAGACAATTACCAAATAATGACCGATCCGAAATCCGCCGATCTTTTTTTGATGAATACCTGCTCCGTGCGCGACAATGCCGAACAACGTATCCGCAAGCGATTACGGGAACTGGCCGCCTTGAAAAAACGCAACCCGCAATTGATCGTGGGATTGCTGGGCTGTATGGCCGAACGCTTGAAAGAGAGACTGTTGAGCGAAGAACACATCCTCGATTTTATCGCCGGTCCAGACGCTTACCGTACGTTACCTACGTTGATCCAAGACGCTTCCGACGGGAAACACGCCTTCAATGTAATTCTCTCCATACAAGAAACTTACGATGATATTGACCCAATCCGTTACGATGGGAATGGGGTTTCCGCTTTCATCTCCATCATGCGCGGGTGCAACAATTTCTGCACTTACTGCGTGGTGCCTTACACCCGCGGTCGGGAACGCAGCCGTAATCCAAAAACGATCTTGCACGAAGCGCAGCAACTTATCGATAAAGGATATAAAGAAGTAACGTTGTTGGGACAAAATGTTAATTCGTATCATTGGAACGAAGAAGACGATACCATTGTTGATTTCGCCGCCTTGATCGAGATGGTGGCGCTGCTTTCCCCACAACTCCGCGTGCGGTTCGCCACCTCGCATCCTAAGGATATTTCGGACAGTCTGATCGAAAAGATTGCGAAACACGAAAACATTTGCAGCTATATTCATCTTCCCGTACAGTCGGGCAGCGACCGGATGTTGAAGAAGATGAACCGGGTTTACGACAGCACTTACTATTTGGAACGCATCGCAGCAATCAAACGGATGATTCCCGATTGTGGCATTACCACCGATCTCATTGTCGGGTTTTGTGACGAAACCGAAGAGGATCACCAAGATACATTGAAAATGATGGAGACGGTAGGTTATAATTCAGCATACATGTTCAAATATTCCGTCCGCAAAGGCACCAAAGCCGCCAACGACTTTGAGGACAATGTGCCCGAAGAGATGAAAGCCCGCCGGTTTGATGAGGTACTGAACCTGCAACAACGCCTCGCTCTCGAAAGCAATCAGCGTGATGTGGGCAAAACATTTACCGTGCTTGTGGAGGGTGTTTCCAAAAAATCCGACGAGCAGCTTTTCGGCCGCAACAGCCAAAATAAGGTGATCGTTTTCCCCAAAGCCAACCACCAGATCGGTGACTATGCGACGGTAACAGTTACTCGGTGTACGCAGGCAACGTTGTTGGCGGATTAACCTTAACAATAAATAATGATGGGAGAAAGGAGAAAGGAGAAAGGAGAAGGGAGAAAGGAGGGTAGTAGTTCTCTTGCCTCCGTTCTCTTGCTTGCCGGTTCCTCTCCGCGGGTTTTCTACATTTTTCGAGTGATGATGGAGAACATCTTAAGGATTTCGTACCGGGTGACAACGGATAAGGAGGAGTTCGGAAATTATGAGGGGCTGAAATTTTCTTACGGGGAACGCTGTTCGGATGAACTTCACTTTGGAGCGGTATCGTTGTTGTTTGAGGAGGGAATCCAAGAAATTCCATTGGATTCCATAGATTGGAATGGTTATCGGCTTTTTTTCCCAGTGGAAGATTCGGCGTTGCCATTCGATCCATTTGCGTTGTCATTCTATCTGATTTCCAGATACGAAGAGTATTTGCTAAACGCGCTGAAAGATCAACACGGCCGATTTGACATTTCGGGTGCCGTGGCCTACCGAAACGGTTTTCATCGCAAACCGATGGTGAACATTATTGCCTGCGAAATAGTCCGGATGTTGAAAGAGCGTTATCCTGATTTTCACTTCCCGGATCCGGTTCACAAAGCTATCCACACCTATGACGTGGATATGGCGTATCAATACAAGGGAAAATCTGCCCTGCGTTTTACCGCTTCCTTACTCAAGGCTCTGTTTTTGCTTGATATGGAAAAAGTAAAGGGATTGCTGGGAAAAGATGTTGATGATGTATATGATCAGTTTGATAATCATCGGAAAAACAACGCACTACGTCAAGAAAAAAACATCCATTTTTTATTGACAGCCCCTTTTGGCAGGTATGATCGGAACATTGATTCGAACAGCAAAGCGTTCTCCGAGTTGGTGAAAAAATTATCGACTTTTTCCGAAATCGGAATTCATCCATCATACTACAGTTCGGAAAAACCTGAACTTTTATCCAGAGAAAAAAGCAAATTAGAATTTGTTTACGGTGAAAAAATTGTAAAATCCCGCCAACATTACCTCCGATTTTCATTTCCATCCACCTTCCGAAATTTGATCAAAAACGGAATCACGGACGATTACTCACTGGGCTGGAGCACTGAGGTTGGGTTCCGCTGCTCCACGGCGACGCCTTATCTGTTTTACGATTTGCCGCAAGAGAAAGAGACAACACTCACCCTGCATCCGCTCACCATCATGGATGGTGCTTTGGCCGGACTGACAACAAACAAGGAAGAACAAATCCGTATTTTTCACAGTTTGTTAGATGAGGTAAAACAATATGGCGGAGAATTTATCTTATTACAACACAATTCATTTGGAGAGAAGTTTGATGGAGAAGTCTATTGACTGCCCCATCAAACTCCTTAGAAACTCCATGTTACTCCCACATTATACATAAACGGTAATTGGTAGATGATCTCGTTGGTGGTTCTATTTACATAGAAAATATTTTTCATATTATATACATTCGTCGCAGAGAGAGCCACGGCCAATGAATGGCGCTCGCCCATATAAAATGTTTTCTTCGCACTCAAATCCAACCGATGATAAGTAGGCAAACGTCCTTCGTTCAAATCGGACAAAATAAAGCTAAGTTCTTCGTTAGTAGAAATATAATCATAGTCAAGTCCTCCCAGCATATCCATATACGGATAGAACGCTTGAGTTTGGGTGAACGGGAATCCGGTGCCGAAATTCCAGCGGGCGTCGACTTGCCAGGATTGGCGTTTTCCCCAACTGTAGGAAGCCACAATGTTCAAGTTATGTCGCCTGTCGAAGTGCGGTGAATAGGTAAGAACAGCATCCGTTCGTTTGGCCCAGCCCAGCGAGTAAGCTACCCACAAGTACATCCCTTTGTGCTCAAATTTCACGCTGACATCTCCGCCGTAAGCGATCCCGGTTTCCCACATATAATCTTTTTTGAGAATATCGGCAACGTCTTCATTTGACGTGTTATTGTCAAACATTTTATAACGGTTCACAGAAGTGAGCACGGAGAAATTTTTCACATAACCCTCAATGTTGATCGTGGTTTTCTTGATTACATCCAATTCCACGCCGAAAATAGCGTGTTGGGCTTTTTGGATGGTATTATCCAACTCCTCGCCATCCAAGAAATAGTTGGGCACCGAGCTGGAGTTGACACTGGACATATAGCCTGCGAAAAGGTTCACCACGTCGCGGTCGGAGGAGATGGAGACGTAGTTTTGGCTATACAGCCCTCCGGCCAATTTCAACCGCACTTTCTCGTTGATATTGTATTTGATGGCTAACCGCGGTTCGGGTGAAGCGGCTTTTTGTGAGATGTAGGATTGAAGACGGAAACCAGGCTCAATGATCAATTTCTTGTTAAAAATGTATTTATACTTGATAAACAGTCCTATATCCGTGGCAAAATCTGTAACTTCATCATTTTCCGTATCGCCGTACGAATATCTCGTGTCATAGCCCAACAACTTGAATCCAATGTTCAGTGTGGATTTTCCAATAAAATAATTGAAAGACAGGTCTGCGCTGTAGCTGTTGATTTCGCTTTCACGGGAATCGTATCCTTCCACTTTTTCTTCTAATCGATTCACGTAGTGCGAATAAGCGATCGTGCCGTCAATGGTCATAGGAACATCGTTGGGAACGATCAAAAAACGAGTGCCCGCACCGCCATTGTTCCAACCGAAATTGGCCAACTCGGAATAGTTCACTTGGTCATCGAAATAGAAACCGAAAAAACTCAACTTGGAACCGTTTGCCGCCGAGAAAGCGACTTTCCCATAAACATCCATATAGTTGTAAGGCAGTGAACTTTCGAGGTATGGATAAAGCACCTTGGAGGATTGTTCCAGATAGGAACCTTTCACCGACAAGATGTAGCTCAACGTGTTGCCCTTGCTTTCATTCATTTTGATGAATGGTCCTTCAAGCAACAACTTAGCTCCAAATGTGTTAATATCGATTTTTCCGCTTAGCCTTTTCTTGTTTCCTTCCCGGGTTTGTAGGTTCATGACGGAGGAAATTCGACCACCGAACTCGGCACCAAAACCGCCCGTGTAGATGTCCGCACTACCAATAATATCAGTGTCAAATACCGAGAAAAGACCAATGGAATGGAACGGGTTCAACACCAGCATCCCGTCAAGAAGGAGCATATTTTGGATGGGGGTTCCACCCCGCACATAGATCTGCCCACCCTGGTCGCCAGTGGAGACGATCCCCGGCACCACTTGGATATATTGTGCAAAATCAGGTTGCCCACCAATGGCCGGCATCTTCGCCATGTCCTTCGGCGTGATCGACGTCACCGAAATCCGTGTCTCAGACTCCTTCTTTTGCCTGTCGGCTGAAATGGTGACTGCATCCAGCATACTTGCGCTTTTCTGCAACAGATACCGTTTGTTCACCGATTGGGTTTTCGTAAGCGTCACCGTATCCCTGAAGTCATCGTATCCAAAGAAAGTAATTTTCACCGTATATATCCCTTCCGGAATCTTGGTGATGATAAAACTACCGTTAGCATCGCTTTGAGTCCCGATTTGCGTATCCTCCAAATGGATGTTTGCGTACCCCACCGGTTCCCCCGTTTGACTGTCGTAAACAAATCCTTTAATGGTGTTCTCCTGGGCAGTTAAAGATGTGATAATTAATAAGATTAAAATAGAAAAGATAAAGTAAGCTCTGTTCATCCTCTTAGATATTAAGGATGGCAAAGATAATAAAAAAGCATACGAAAAAAAGAGGCTTTCACAGGGAGCTGTGAAATATAATTTGTGTTTGCCATGTGGGATAAATCGAGTGAAAGACGCACTTTCCCCTCTTTTTCATATCTTCGCGACATTGCAATAAAATATATCATTATGTTTCACTGGATTACAGATTCGATAAATCATTTTTTCACAGATTTCGGTCTCCATGAGGAGATAGCGAAGTTTTTCACCGCAGTGGCCATTCTGGCCGGGTTGCTGGGTGTTGCATTCATCTTTTCCCTGATCATCAATTTCATCCTGATTCGCATGGTGAAGCTCACCTACCGGAAAAAACCGCACATTTGGTGGAAATATTTAATGGATAAGAAATTCTTCCATCAAGTGTCGGCACTCCTGCCTGCGATTCTCATGCAAAAAATGATCCCGCAATTCTTCAATGCAGGAGGACGAACGGAGGTGCTCTTTTCATCATTGATCAATATCTATATTATCATCAATATTGTATTGATCTTCTCTGCTTTCCTGAAGGCGGTAGGTGAAGTGTTGCTGAGAAAAGAGGGTACCAAAGACAAACCGATCAAGAGCTACATTCAAATCGTGACAGTGATATGCTGGGTAATCGCCGTCATCCTCATTATCTCCATTTTGGTCAACAAATCGCCCGCTGGCCTACTGGCAGGGATTGGAGCGTTTTCGGCCGTGTTACTGTTGGTTTTCCAAGACATGATCGTTGGGTTTGTGAACAGCATTCAGATCTCTTCCAACGACTTGATCCGCAACGGCGACTGGATCACCATGAACAAGTTCGGCGTGGATGGCGATGTGGAAGAGGTGAACCTGCTGACCGTGAAGGTGCGAAATTTCGACAAAACGATCTCCACCATCCCTATGAAACAGCTACTCAGCGACTCGTTCCAAAACTGGCGGCCAATCCAAGATCTG
>JAITVP010000124.1 GCA_031285725.1 Bacteroidales bacterium | reverse complement strand
CTCAAACCTGTCAGCGAACGGAAAGTTTTTGGATTATTTTTATGCTCGGTATATTTCATGAGGCAAAGATACGCACATGCGCGTTATATAACAAATCTAATTTACGTAAACTCTAATATGTTGAAAAGTATCTATTCTAAAATTGTGTACCTTTGCAAGCATGGAAAAGATAAAACACTCCGACAACACAACGCTGCACTACGGCTATGACAAAGGCGGGCTGTTGGTTAGCGTGCAAAGAAACAACACGGAAGGGCATATCTCCAATATCGAATACAACGAGAAAGGGCAGCGGCTAAATATCTATTACGGCAACAACACCAAGACCAAGTATGAATATAATCCGTTGAACTTTAGACTTACCCGTATTTTAACCACGCGAAATACAGGGAATGATGCCTTGCAGGACTTGAATTACGAGTATGACGCGGTGGGTAATATTACCCGACAAACGGATCGTTCAAGCACCTATTCCAAGAAGAAAATCAGGCAGAACAAAGGGCCCGGGACACAACTTTCTCTCGCTTTTTAGGGGAATGAGGTTTTAAAAAAATGAAATTATTAAAAATAAATAACTGAATGGTAATGAATTAAAGATAAAAATCAACTAAATTTGATTTTTGTCGGTCTATAGTGATTTTTTATGTAATGCGTAACAGCAGTTATTAACCATCAATTATTCATTTCTCTCGTGTGCCTCAGCACCACATTCACCTTCGGATATTTTCCCCGAATGTGTTTAGCCGCGGTTTCGGCGAAATAGACGGAGCGGTGTTGGCCGCCGGTACAGCCAAAATTGACCATGAGGTGGGTGAAATTCCGTTCCAAGTAATTGCTTATGGAGGCGTCGATTAGCGCAAAGACATGCTGCTTGAAATGGGTAATCTCGTCCGATTTTTCCAGGTATTCTATCACGGTCTGATCCCGACCGTCAAGTTCGCGATATTGCGTTTCTCGACCCGGATTAGGCAATGCCCGACAATCGAAAGCGAATCCACCGCCGTTAGCCGACAAGTCTTGCGGGATTCCTTTCTTATAAGAGAAACTGGTCACTGTGACCGTCAATCCGGACGAGTTTTTTTGCAATTGCGGAAATTCCTTCGACAACGTGATGGCTTTCAACACCTTCAACAATTCGGGAATTTCGATCGGCAAGTTCATCGTTTCCAACAAATAATTGATATTGCGAATGGCGTAGGGGATGCTTAATAAGAAATGCGATTTTTTTTCGTAATATCCCCTAAATCCATACGTTCCAAATGCCTGCAAGATACGGATTAACACAAAACCATCGAAATAACGGAGAAATTGAGTTTTGTCAAATGAGAGCACTTTCTCTGCTTCATCCAAATATGTGCTTAACAATACGTTACGATCTTCAGGCGAAATATCCGCCTTACCATCATAAAGGAGCGACGCCACGTCGTACTGTAAAGCACCTTTTCTACCTCCCTGATAATCAATAAAATATGATTTGTCATTATGCAACATAATATTCCGGGATTGGAAATCGCGGTAAAGGAAAAAATCATTGTCGGCTTCCAACAGAAAATCCATGAAGGTATGGAAGTCGTTTTCAAGAAGTTGTTCATCAAATGGAATGTTAGCCAATTTCAGGAAATAGTATTTGAAATAGTTCAGATCCCACTGCATCGACTGGCGGTCAAAAGCGGAACGCGGGTAGCATATAGAAAAATCAATTGCCTTGCCGGTAAGCTGGATGCGTGGCAAGGCGTGCAACACTTTCCGGTAGTAAGTCAACACTTCCTCGCCCAACTCCTCTCCTTTCCGATGGCTGACAAGCCAGGAATAGAGGTTCTCATCGCCCAAATCATTGAGCAGGTAATATTGACGATTGTGGTCAATAGCCAATACTTCCGGCACCGCAATCCCCTTTTCGAAAAAAGTTTGCGACAGGGAAAAGAAAGCCTCATTTTCCCGTAAATCCGCATTATACACTCCGATCAGCGTACTTTCGCCAGCAAACACAATTCTGAAATAGATCCGGCTGGAACCCGATTGCGGAAGTTTAGAGATAGAATCAATACGGAGAGTGGTGTAGTTTTGGATTAACTTCTTTAAAATAAATTCGTTATAAGACATAATTTTTATTCTTGCTATAAAAGGCAAAGATAGTAAAAGAGGTGAAGGATGAGAGTGAAAGTGATTTCGATTTCAAAATATTAAAAAAGTGCCTATTTTAAAATAATGAAAACATACGAAAATGACAGTTTATATGCCTATTTTCCCAATAATCCCGGCCGCCAGCTCTGCATGTCGAAATTCGGAATCCGATGTTTGACCGGCAATGTGGGGGGTAAGGATCACGTTGTTCAGAGTAGCCAATTCTTGCAGCTCATTCGGCCATTCTGCTTTCGGAGGAAGTTGCAGTTGCGACGTTTCATATTCCAATACGTCCAAACAGGCAAAGGAGATTCTACCCGTTTGCAAAGCGGTTAGCAAATCTGCCGTCTTCACAGCCAATCCACGGGAACTGTTGATGAAAACAAAAGGTTTACCCGCCTTATCGATGATTTTCTGGTTAAAAAAGTGATGATTTTCCTCAATATAATTGACATGTAGGGAGATCACATCGCACACTGTCATTAAAGTCTCCAAATCAACCTCTTCGGCAAACTCATCGCCGATAGCGGTTTTATACTTGTCATGAGTGTAGACTTTTTCCACCAATCCGTTGAGCACACGGGCGAAGGCTTTACCCGTATGTCCGTAGCCAATAATTCCAACTTTCAGATCGCATAAATCCTTTCCGTAGTTTTTCTTCCGTAGCCACACACCGTTTTTCACTTCCGCATCGGCGGTTGGGAGGTGTTTGACGGCCGACAACAAGGCTGCCAAGCAATATTCTCCCACCGAAGGCGCATTGCCGGCAGGCGTATTGAAACAAGAAATACCCTGTTTTTGAGCATATTCCACGGCAATATTCTCCACCCCGGATCCCAGCCGGATAATGAATTTCAGATCCCGTTTAGTATCAATAGCCACCCAATCCACCACGAACTTACTCCGAATAATCAATCCGTCATAATCATCTTCAAGGGCAAGATAACCGTCATAATCAATATCGGTGATTATATCATATTTATACCCCGAACGTGTCAGAAAATCCGTTAAAAAGGGATGAACATTGTCAACAATGAGAATGCGCATTTTATTTATAATTAATAATTATTGAGTAATTTTTCGTGAAATTTCTCAATCTTATTCCACAAATGCACTCGATCCCCGCCACGGACATTGTGTTTATGGTTGGGGTAAACAAAATAGTCAATTTGTACTTTGTCGATGACGGACTGGCGGAGAAGTTCAAGACTGTGTTGCATCACCACCGTGTTATCTAACGCCCCGTGCATTATCAAAAGTTCACTTTGCAAATTCTTGATTTTTGGAATAATTGATGCGTTTTGATACCCTTTTGGATTTTCCTCCGGCGTGTCCATATAACGCTCGCCGTACATGACCTCGTACCATTTCCAATCCACCACCGGGCCGCCGCAACTCGCTGTTTTGAAGACTTCCGGGTGCATGGTGATCAATGAAAGCGTCATGAAGCCTCCGTAACTCCATCCATCCACGCCGATTCGGGAACCGTCCACATAAGGGAGCGTTTTCAGGTAATCAATGCCGGTCATCTGGTCGGCCACCTCCGGCACGCCAAGTTGGCGGTGAATGCACTTTTCAAACTCGGCACCGCGATTGGCCGTTCCCCGGTTATCTAATGTGAACACAATGTATCCCTTTTGCGCCATGTAGTGCAAAAATACCCCACCTGACATAAACGTATTGGTCACCAATTGCGAATGCGGCCCGCCGTAAACATAGATAAAAACCGGATATTTTTTCTTCTCGTCAAAATTAGGGGGATAAATCATCCGGCAACAGAGATCGATGCCTTCACTATTTTTCAACGTGAAGAGCTTCGTTTCGCCCAACATTAAGCCCGCATAAGGATTCTTAGCCGTCAACAAGTTGTTTTTTTTGTTCTTTTTCAGATCATATAAATCAATATTGTTGGGCGTGATTGTATTGTTAAATTGATCAAGAAGATAGAGATAATTATTCGAAAATTGAGGGTAATGGGTTCCTTTTTCGGGCGTGAGGTTGGTCAATTTTCCCGTTTTCATATCCTGTTTATAGGCAAACCGACCTGTGTAATCATCTATATTGGAGATGAAATAGAGATTCTCCTCCTTGGCATCGGTGCCCAGAAATTCGATCACATTGTAGTTCCCCTTGGTCAACGGTTTGATCATATCGCCGGAAATATCGTACAGATAGCAGTGATTCCAACCGCTACGGTCGCTTTGCCAGATGAACCGGTCGTTTTGGAGAAAATGC
>JAITVP010000098.1 GCA_031285725.1 Bacteroidales bacterium | reverse complement strand
ATTGTGACTGGGGTTAAAGTTTTCATGATCATTTCTGCGGCAAATTTATGGAAAAAAACGACGGGGAGGCGCTGTTTTTTTCATGGAAAACAAAACAATAAATCCAAAAACCGTGAATGTGTTTGATTGTGAGGAAAATGAAAGATGAGAAAACAGGGCTGGCAACAGGGTGAAATCATAAATTCTTCAAATATTTTCTTTCAAAGTGCAGAGATATTTAATGCGTTTGCCATGACTTAATTCAATCAAGAATGAAGAATCAAGAGTGAAAAGTGTATTTTTGCGCCGCAATAAAAAAACGATGGGGCTGCTTCATATTGACCATTTTTCACTGGAACTTAGCCAAGACACTCTCTGGAAACCGATACTCCGTGATATTTCGTTTTCGATGGAAAAAGGGGAAACGATCGGTATTGTGGGCGAGTCGGGATCGGGGAAATCGGTTACTGCGCTCTCTATTATGGGGTTGATCGACAAGAAAAAGTCCAAGATTACCTCTGGAAACATCGTTTTTTTTGATCAAGAAAAAGACAAATCCATTGATCTGACCACATTGACCGAAGAGCAGTACCTGAAAATCCGGGGAAAGAAGATCGCCATGATTTTTCAGGAACCGATGACGTCGCTGAATCCGGTGATCAAGTGTGGCGAACAGATTTGCGAGGCAATTTTGTTGCACGAAAAATTGTCGAAAAAGAGAGTGTATCAACTTGTTATCAAGTTGCTTAACGAAGTTATGCTGCCGAGGCCGGAGGAAATTTTCGATTCCTATCCACACGAACTTTCGGGGGGACAGAAACAACGGGTGATGATTGCGATGGCCATGAGTTGCCATCCCGACATCCTGATCGCTGACGAACCCACCACGGCATTGGATGTTACCGTGCAGAAAGGTATATTGGAGCTAATCCGCAATTTGCAGCAAAAACACGGCATGAGTGTTATTTTCATCACGCACGATTTGGGCGTGGTGGCGGAAATAGCCGACCGGGTGCTTGTGCTCTACAAAGGAGAAATCGTTGAATCCGGAAAAGTTAACGAGGTGCTGTATCATCCCGAACATCCGTACACGAAAGGATTGCTATCGTGCCGGCCGCCGTTAGATGTACGTCCTAAACTGCTGCTGACCGTGAAGGATTTCATGGAACACTATGATGCCGAAAGTCGAACGTCAAGTCAGATCATGCAGGAATTGGTTAGTGACGAAGAACGGAAGATTTCCCATGAACGGTTGTACAGCCAAAAACCGATTATCAAAATAGAAGGATTGTCTAAAAGTTACCCGATCCGTAACCACAAACTGTTTGCCAAGAAAGAGTATGTTCATGCTTTACAGAATGTTAATGTTGACATTTATGAAGGCGAAACGTTGGGTTTGGTGGGCGAATCGGGGTGTGGGAAAACCACGCTGGGTCGTAGCATGATTCGCCTTATCGAACCGACTGAGGGCAAGGTTATTTACAAAGGACACTCCCTCACCGAGTTATCCAACCACGACCTGCGGAAAGTGCGCAAAGACCTGCAAATCATCTTGCAAGATCCTTACTCTTCACTGAATCAACGCTTAACTGTGGGGTCATCAATCATGGAACCGATGAAAGTGCATCATTTGCACCATACTGATAAAGAACGAAAACAGAAAGCCATCGAATTGCTAGAGCGTGTTGATTTGAATGAGAGTCATTTTTACCGTTATCCCCACGAATTTTCGGGCGGACAGCGGCAGCGGATTTCCATCGCCCGGGCGTTAGCGGTGAATCCAACGTTTATTATCTGCGATGAATCGGTTTCTGCTTTGGATGTTTCCGTGCAAGCGCAAGTCTTGAATTTGTTAAATGAGCTAAAAAAAGAGTATCATTTCACCTATATTTTTATCTCCCACGATCTTTCCGTGGTGAAGTTCATGTCTGACCGGATGGCCGTGATGCGGCACGGTCAAATCGTGGAGATAAACGAGGCCGATAAAATATACCAATCCCCGCAAACCGAATACACCCGGCAGCTGATTGCCGCAATACCGAATGTGGACGAGGTTTGGGATTAGGAGTTGGGAGTTAGAAGTGTAGGAATGTAATGAGAGATCGGGTCATGCCGATGAGTTTTGAAATTTTTGAATCTAATTCATAATGTATGCTTTCATTTATTATTTCACAAAACAATAATCCCAAATCCCAAACTTATAACAAAAAACACAACCCATGTCCCAAATTTTAAAAACCATCCTCCGCATCGCCATCGGAGGGATGTTCATCACCACGGCGATTATGAAACTCCTCTCGTTGGATGAATTTGAGCTGTATATTTACAGTTTTGGAATTTTCAACTACCTCTGGTGTACTTTTTTCGCCCGGGTGCTGGTTGCATTCGAGTTCATTCTGGGTTTCTTCTTGATTATCAAGTATTACTATCGTTACACATGGTGGCTCGCCATGGCCACAATGGCCGGATTCACCCTATTTCTGATCTATGTCGCCATTTTCCGCAATGACAGCAACTGCCACTGCTTCGGCGATTTCGTGGAGTTGAATCCCGTCAACTCCATCATCAAAAACCTGATAACTATCATTCTCTTGCTTCTCGTCAGGAAAGATACGGATTGGAAATTCCGGTTCAAGTACTTGGTCGTGGCGATCTATTTAGTGGCGGTTACGATGGTCTCGTTTGTGATATTCCCTATGGATGCGGTTTACAACCAGTTCAAATCGCCCGTAAAGGAGGTGAATGTACCCGTTTTCGAGAAGATCCAAACCGACAGCGCTTTCACTGCGTTGTTGGATGCTGGGAAATACATTGTGCCGGTCTTCATTCCCACGTGCAAATATTGCAAAATGAGTATGAAAAAATTGAACTCTATTGTGGAGAACAACGATATTGGCAAGGCGAGAATAAGTATTTTTATCGCTGGTACGGAAGAATACATCGCAGGTTTTGAGGCGGAAACGGAGACGGAAGGATACACTTTCTCGCTTGTTGATCCACATGATCTAGTGGCATTGGTAAGCGGAAAATTCCCCACGTTCATTTTTGTAGAGCATGGAAAACCTATTAAAGCATTGGATTTTAGAGGGTTGACAGAGAAAGAGGTGATGGAGTTTTTACAATAAAGGTATATTTATTAAGATTCTTTCATACTTATCATTCAACATCATATACAATTGAATATGATATTCCGTATGCAGAAACAAAAATTAATATATTAAAAAACAGAAACCATGAGAATAATAAGCACACGAGAATTTAGCGCAAATCAACGATCTTATTTTGAATTAGCTGAAAAAGAAAGAGTTATCATTAAGCGTGGAAAAAAATTAGTTGAATTGGTAGTAACGGAAAAATTGGATGAGAATCCCAGTCCAAGTGGAGATCCATGGTTTGACAATCCTGAAAATTTGGCGCATGTCTTGCAGGGAATTGAAGATGCGAAAGCGGGGAGAGTTGTGAAAATGAGCACGGATGATGTCAAATCAATGTTGGGGTTATAACCATGTATATAGTCAAATATTCATCCAAAGCCCGGATGGATTTGGTAGCGCATAGAAAAGCCGGAAATGTGGCAAGAAATAAGAAAATAGTTAAGCTCATCGAAGATTAGAAGCACATCCTGAAACAGGCACAGGCAAGCCCGAACGCCTAAAACACAGCTATTCGGGTTATTGGTCTCGACGGATTGACAACGAAAACAGGATCATTAAAAATAAAGCATTCTGTTTCTTGACTTCGACAATGCAATACCCTAAAACGTTTCCCAAAATTTTTGTCGAACAGAGGTTTTATCATCCTGTGCTTTGGGGTGATCAGCATGGTTTTAGTGAGTGTTTCACCGCTTGCGGGCAGTTTGATTTTTAGCGTAGTTATGGCTTTTGCAATATTCAAGACTTGGTCCACATTCAGGTTAATACCGCTGTTGTGAGTGTTTACCATCCTTGGAGAAGCCTCTTTCGCATAACTCATCGCTGTGGTCGGTCTCAAAATAGAGGGTGCTTACATCGTAAAAAAACAAGTCCGATGCGCCCGCCTAAAGTCTTGCGGGTATGCTCTATGCTGATTTGTTGGACTTTATCCTGTAAGGTGTTGTGTAAACGGTCTAAATAGCGGTAAATCTTATGCAGTTCCACATCTTCATCAAAGTAGGATTTCAGATAATCAACCGCCGGCCTTACTCGTTGGTTGACACAGGCGGACTACAACCAAATGTCTCAATATATCGTCTTCTATGGCATCAAAACCAACAAGTCTAAACACTTCGTTCAAGATGAGCTGTGTGCCGTTGAGCAGGATATTTTCAACATTGCCAAGCAGAAGTCAGGGCTTTTGCTCAAAATAATGTGTTTCTATACTAAAAAAATGGAAAAACAAAACGCTGCGGATATAAAATCAATCAACTTACTAACTGAAATGGCGGCATAGAAAAAAAAGAAGGCTGCCTTTTGGGACAGCCTCTTTTTATTTGCACTTTAAACACGAATTATGCAGAAACACAAGTAGTTTTCATCTCACCAACTGTCACGCTTGCCGCTTCACAATCTTTTTTGGAAACGCCAGTAGAAGTTACAGATGCGTCTGGAATTCCAGGACCTTTTGTTGTACAAGTACAATCTTTTTTACAAGATGCCATTGATGCTACGAATGCAATACATGCTACTGCTAAAAATACTTTTTTCATAATTTTAAATTTTTGATTAGGTTAAAATAATTACGACGCAAAAATAATATTTTATTTAGATGAAAAATCTTCCGTTAACATTTTTTAACATTTTTCTCGAAAAATAGTTTCGGTTATTTATGTTTTAATCCTGTGACAGAGCTATTTACTTCAACATAAAGCCCATCTCTGAAGATTACTCCGATTGGCAAGTATATGTTGATCCCGCCGGAACCGCCCAAAAGAAAGTGTCGCACTCCTCTTTAGACATCTGCCCCACAACGGCAGGCTGGGACTTCACTCCTTCAACGATAATGGAGCAAGAACAATCTTTATCACAAGAGGATAGTGATCCTATTAAAATCACGGATACTATGGCTAAACAAATTTTTTTCATGATCGTGTTTTTTATGGTTATTTTGATGAACTGCAATTTCCAACATTTTGATCGGAATAATCCGTACAACGGCCTGAATAAGGGATCTCCAACTCAGTTTGCTTTCCTCCATCCAATGTGCATTCACAATATTTGGTACAAGATTGCATAATGAGCAAAAATGATCCCGTCAAAAAAAGGAACATTAATTTTTTCATATTACCCTTATTATTCGCAACGGATACCTTCAGTTCCGTCGGGAGTCACCTCAAAATCGGAACAAGATTGTCCTTTTTCCAATAAATACTCCTCTTTTTCCACCTCCGGTTGATACGGCGCAAAAGAGGTGCAGGTACAATACTCCTTGCACGAAGCCATAGAAAACAGCAAGAGAGAAGCCATTGTACAAAGGATATATGTTTTTTTCATAGTGATGATTTTTAAAACGTGCAAATATAAGGAAATAATTGAGAAATGTAGAAATGAATGAATTTCTACATTTCTACATTTCCCAAATCCTTAATTACCGAACCTCCGGCCACATAGGGCGAGATGTTTCCTTTTTTGATTTCCGGGATGAGTTGGGTGATTTTGGCTTGGACATTTTCGTCAGCGAAGAAGCGGGTGATGAGGGTCGATTCGATCCAGTCGTAGAAAATTTTCACCAATTGTTGTTTCCGATAGTTTCCAAAATAGCCGTTTCCCGTGGTAAATTCCTGATATTTCCTGATCATTTGCCAAACTTCGTCAATGTTTTTTTTCTCGATGGCGGAGCAGGTTTTCACGGGCACATTCCAGCCGCTTTCGCAGGGTGGAAAGAGGCGTAAGGCGGCTTGATACTGGCTCTTGGCGAAATTAGCCTTGTCGATATTGTCGCCGTCGGCTTTGTTGATGACGATGGCATCAGCCATTTCCATGATGCCCCGTTTGATGCCTTGCAGCTCGTCGCCTGCGCCCGCTAACATCAGTAGCAAGAAGAAATCCACCATCGATTTCACTACGGTTTCCGATTGTCCCACGCCGACAGTTTCCACAATGATTACGTCGAAACCGGCGGCTTCGCAAAGGGTGATCACTTCGCGGGTTTTTTGCGCCACACCGCCCAATGTCAATCCAGACGGAGAAGGACGGATGAAAGCGTTCGGATCGGTGGAAAGTTCTTCCATGCGGGTCTTGTCGCCAAGAATGCTCCCATTGGAACGCTCGCTGCTGGGATCGATTGCCAGCACTGCCAATTTGTGACCTAATCCGGTGACATGCTTCCCAAAACTCTCGATAAAGGTGCTTTTTCCCACGCCCGGCACGCCGGTGATCCCGATACGGATGGAGTTCCCCGAATGCGGCAACAACTTCTCAATCACTTCCTGAGCTTTCGTGCTATGCGCTGGATTTGTGCTCTCCACCAACGTTATGGTTTGGCTCAACACGGTTCTGTCTTGCGCCAATATTTTTCCAACCATTTGATCGGCCGTCAACTCCGCTTTTTTCTTCCGATCCTGTTTATTCCAATAGGGATTCACCGAGGAGGGCTGCTTGATGCCTTCCTGCACGGAGAGGGCTGATTTGAAAGGCTTTTCATTCATAGCCAATGGATTGAATATGGGTTAACTATTATTGAATAAACGGGCAAAAATACGAGTTTTCTTGGTGCGGATATGATTGGAAAAATTATATCTTTGCGGACGAAAAATTACTAACCAAAAACAAGAGAAAATGTCTTACAAAATTGATCCAGATTCCTGCACTTCATGTGGAAGTTGCCAATCAGAATGCCCTCAGGACGCTATCGCTGAAGGTTCTCCTTACGCTATTGATGCAGATCTTTGCGTTGATTGCGGTGCGTGTGCGGATGTATGTCCCATGGAAGCTATTCATGCTGAATAGTCATTTTAAACAAAAAAGGAAAAAGGCCGCACTTGCGGCCTTTTTCCTTTTTTGTTTATTGGATTCCCAGTTTTTGTTTCACTTTTTCCGAGATATCATCACCATGAGCGGAATAACTCAACACCGATTTATAGAAAATATAGGTATAGTTTTCATCCTTGCCTATTTCCTTAATTGCTGCCAGAATTTTCTCTTGGAAAGGCAACAGCAACTCATATTTCTTCTGCTCCAATAATCCATCTATGGTGGATGAGAAATTTTGTATTTTCTCGGACATCGTGGTCAACTCAGTTTCTTTGAGTTTCCGAACGGCTTCGGAATAGGTTGGCAGTTTGTCCTGATACTCTTTCTGTTTCGCTTGAAATTCTTTCACCATCATCTGACCTTCGGATTGTAATTCTTCTTGATAGGAGATCATGAGGGCTTGGGCGGTGTCGAAACCAACCATCTTTTCCATAATGGCTTCTGGTGCGAGGTGTCCGAATTTAACGTTTTGCGCACAAACAGACGCGGCAGAGAAAATGGCGATGGCAATGTATAGTATTATTTTTTTCATCGTTGTGTGCCTTATTTAATTTCCAACTTCTTTTTCACCAACGGGGTCACATCGGTACCACCATCCGAGTAAAGCAATACCTGCGTGTCGAAAAGATAAGAGTAGTTATTCTCTTCCGCTACGGCGTTGACTGCTTTTTGAATTTTTTCTTGGAACGGCATGGTCAATTCCACTTGGCGCTGTTCCAGCAAATCCTGCACGCTGTATTGAAATTCTTGGATTTGCTCTTCCAGTTTGGTGATCTCCTTTTCCCGAATTTGACGAACCGCTTGCGACATAACGCCCACTTCCGCTTCGAATTTTTCCACCATTTTTTGATATTGGGACATGTATCCCTCGTAAATTTGTTGTAATTCCACTTGGAAAGTTTCCAATGACATACGAATGGAATCGACGCCCGGCATATTCGCCATGATCTCTTGTGAATTGACATGCCCGTATTTTCCTTGTTGAGCATGGAGGTTGGAGAATGTGCAAGTTGCAAATAACGCAACAACTAATAAAATCTTTTTCATCTACAATAAATTCTTAATATATAATTACAAAACATTATTTCTGAACGGATATGCCCAGCTTTTGGAGGATTTCCGAATTGATATCCCACTTGGGATCGGCATAGACGATGGTCATGGCACCGGCCACGTCGAAAACAAAAGCGTAGCCCTTTTCGCGGGCATACTCATCGATGGCGGTAAACACCCGATCTTGGATCGGCTTCACCAACTCTTCTCGTTTCTTGAAGAGGTCGCCATCTTTTCCGAATCTTTTCTTTTGCAAATCTTTCGCATCCTTTTCAGTGGCGATGATCGCATCTTCCCTGTTCTTTTTCATGGATTCGGGCAAGGTGATCGCCTCCACTTGGTATTTTTTATACATGGAATCGATAGTGTTAAATTTCGCTTCGATTTCCTTTTGCCACACCGCCGCCACTCGGTCCAATTCCGCTTGCGCTTCGGTGTATTCCGGCATATTACCTAAAATATATTCCGAATCAATATAGGCATATTTTTGACTAAACAGCGGCAAAGCGAGGAAAACTGCCATCACAAATAACAAGAGTCTTTTTTTCATAGTTGTATATTTTTAAAAAATCATCTAACAAACGTCATTCTCCATAAAAAAGTATGCTAGTCTATAGAGGAGTTAATGGATATATGGAACTTTCCGCCGCGCGCCTGCGTAGCTCCGGGTAATTTATCGAAACCGTATCCCCAGTCAAAGCCCAGCAATCCGAACATCGGCAAGTTGATACGCACCCCGACTCCGGCCGATTTGTATAGTTTAAAGGGGGAATACTCTTTAAAATCGGTCCATGCATTTCCGGCTTCCACGAAAGTCAGCAGGTAAATGGTCGCGGCGGGATTCAATGACACAGGATAGCGCAACTCCGCCGTGAACTTGTTGAAAATCGTTGCTCCGTTAGCAGGGGTGAAATCGGAATCATCATAACCGCGCATTCCGATCACCTCGCGCCCGTCATATTGGTAAGTAGACAAGCCGTCACCGCCGAGATAGAACCTTTCGAACGGGGCGGCACCTATATCCGCATTATAGTATCCCATAAATCCCGTTTTCATCCGCACGTTCAACACCAAGTTCTCTATCACTTTCGTGTACCAGGAAACGTTGAATTTCCATTTATAAAACTCTAAATATTTGTATTTTTCTTGTGCCGTGGCATTGGAAAAATCTTTCCCCGATAAGAGTGAGAAGGGTGGTGTCAACTGGAAAGAGAAGAGGATATCAGAACCTTCACGGGGGTAGATAGGCGCATTCACGGAACTTCGCCCGATGGCGAACATATAACTGAAACTGTTGGAATATCCATCCGAGAAGGAGGAAAAAACGCCGGAATAGTTTGTTACGCGGTAATGTTGATAAATTAAACTGTGCGAAACTTGGAAATAATCATCCGGCCATTTCAACTTTTTCCCAAACGACACATTTGCGCCGATGATGTCAATGGCAGAATAAGCAGATTCTCCCCTTTTTCCCGAACCGGATCGATAATTCTGATAATATACCGAAACACTTAATGAGTTGGGTTTCTTTCCGCCCAACCAAGGTTCGGAGAATGAGAGCGAATAATATTGATAGTAAAGTACATTGGTGGAAACCCGGAGTGCCAACCGTTGCCCGTCACCGGAAGGAATCGGCCGCCATGCCTCTTTGGTGAACATTTTCTTGAACGAGAAGTTGTTGAATGCTAATCCAGCGCTCAACAAGAACGTACCTCCACCGTAGCCGGCTGAAAGCTCAAACTGGTCGGAAGAGGTCTCTTCCACCACGTATTCAATATCCACGGTGCCGTCTGCTTCGTTCGGTTTAGGTAATACCTGCATTTTCTCTTGGTCGAAATAGCCCAGCGAGAGCAACACTTGCTGGGTGCGGATGATGTCGGCGCGGTTGAACATCTGTCCGGGAATAGTGGTCAACTCGCGGATGATTACATTGTCGTTGGTTTTGGTGTTTCCTGAAACAAGAATTTTGTTATATCTCGCCTGTTTTCCTTCAATAATGCGGATTTCGATGTCGATAGAGTCGTTTTCGATCAACACTTCCACCGGATTGGCGTAAAAGAAAAGGTAGCCGTCG
Organism: Bacteroidales bacterium; assembly: GCA_031285725.1. Classification (GTDB taxonomy): domain Bacteria; phylum Bacteroidota; class Bacteroidia; order Bacteroidales; family WCHB1-69; genus JAGVVH01. Next base: position 14,127 of record JAITVP010000098.1, on the reverse strand, counting down.
TTCATGTACAACGAACTGATATCGTTACCCGTTTCGTTCATGGTCAGGTTTGCCGTCAACCGGCTTTGGTTGTAAACATCACCTTTCTCGATTCTCAATAATTGAGAAAGCGCCTCGGATTTATATTTTGTATTCCCCACAAAAGTGATGTTACGGAAATAGTATTTATCCCCTTCGTTCACATTTATGTTGATATACATATTATTTTTATTGATCACAATGGAGTCGGATTCAATGTATGCATCGCGGAATCCCAGATCGTTGTATTTGCTCACCAAGTTGTTTTTGTCCGTTTCATACGACGACTCCACGAATTTGGAGGACTTAAAAATCCTCAGTTTCACTCGTTCTCCGAAATAGTCGCTCGCATGTTCCAAAATGTCTTTGGATTTGTAGTAATCCGGATTTTTGAACATATATGCGATCACAGTATCGGCCTTATAGAACGGCATGAAACGGGAACGTTCCTTGGTCTCTTTCATCGCGCGAGTTAGCGTGGATTTTGATACTTTTTGGTTCCCATTGATAGTTATTTCTGCGATTTTAACTTTTTTCCCTTTATCAATGTTAAAAAAAAGATTCACCCCATTGGCCACTTTTTTGTCCGGTTCTTCCCGAACGGAGACGGAGACATTGTAAAATCCTTTTCCAATGAAATAATCTTTAATGATATTGGTACAGGTTCTTTTCAGGTTATCGTTGACAATGTTGCCTTGTGCGATTTTGATTTTCGCCCGTACCTCCGTCTCATCGCTCTTGTTGATGCCGCTGAAACCGTAAGCCACGAGGCGGGAACGCTCTACAAGGTAAACATCTAAAAAGGCAATATCATCCATGATGCGTGTGATGGCGATGTCGATCTCTTCATACAAGCCGGTTTCCCACAATCTTTTAATAGACTTCGAAATTTTATCGCCGGGAATTTCGATGCGCTCGCCCACGGCAAACAGTAGCATTCGGGGATCGAAGTTGGCCGAACCGGAGGTGGTGATCCCGCCGATTTCATACACAGCCGCCTCATTGTAATTGATAAGAATAGTGGAGTCTTTGGGGCTGTAGGGGAGGTCTTCTTGCGTGTAACTTTCTATGCTGCAAAATATTACAAAAAAAGAGAATAGTATGTATATCGAATAGTTCTTCAGCATGTTCGCTTTAAAAAATTGGTGGCAAATATAGATAATTTATTGATGGTTGGCTACCTGTTCGCCCGTTTTTCCAAACCGGCGTTCGCGATCCACGAAGTCGAGGATAATTTGCCACAGTTCATCTTTGTTGAAATCAGGCCATTGGGTTGGCGTGAAGAAGAGTTCGGCATAAGCAATTTGCCAAAGCAGGAAGTTGCTAATCCGGAAATTGCCGCCAGTGCGGATCAAAATGTCGGGGTCTGGCATTCCGGAGGTCGAGAGGTTTCCGGTCACCAAGTCGTTATTGATATCTTCTTGAGAAAGAGAACCTTTCGCCAGTTTATTGGCAATCTTCCTCACCATGTTCGTGATTTCCCAACGTCCGCTGTAGCTTAATGCCAATGTCGCCGTCAGTCCGGAATTTTCAGCGGTATGGTTAATGGCTCCCCGCAACTCTTCCTGGCAATCTTCTGGCAGGTCGGTCAGTGCGCCGATGGCGGTCAGTCGCACATTGTTCCGCATTAGATTATCTAACTCCAAATGTATCGTTTTCACTAACAAGGATGTGAGAGCGTTAACCTCCTCTTTTGGACGGTTCCAGTTTTCGGTGGAAAAGGCGTAGAGCGTCAAAAAATCAATGCCAGCCTCCCCGCAACCCTCGATGGCGTTCCGAACGCTTTGTACCCCGTGCTGGTGTCCATACACGCGCTCCTTGCCCCGCTCCTTCGCCCATCGTCCATTCCCATCCATGATGATAGCGATGTGCCGAGGTTTTTTGTTTTGATCTAATGTGCGGATAAGTTGGAGTCTATCAGTCATATTATCTTCCCGGTCTTTTGTATTTGTGTTTTATTTTTCTATTTTTCAGTTCGCAGGTTTTATCCTCGTTGCCAAATTTGAAGGAGAGGGAGGCGCCGCAAAAGGTGTACAAATCCTTGGTAGTCACATTGCCCCGTCCGGTGCCTGCTTGGTGCTTTTCTACCGAACGATCAGCTAGTTGTGCCACGATCTCCCCGCGTTCTTGCAGCAACGTCTCATTATCGTAATAGGTCGTGCTCACATCGTCCAAATAATCAGTGAATGTGTAGCGCATGCCTGCCTCGATGCCAAAGGAGATGTATCTTCCGATATTCACCTTAAATCCGATCCCGAAAGGAATTGCGAAAGAGGTGAGAGAGTAGTAATCAGGCTGCCCTTCAAAGCCTTGTCCTTCGGTGCCTAAGTGCTGCAAATCATAATATTTGCCATCTAAATAGCCTTGCGGATTGAAAGAAAAGACCGTAAAACCTGTGAAAATGTAGGGTGTGAAGCGGTTTTTTCCGTTGGCATTGTAGATATTGAAGAAGTTCAGCTCCACTTCGGCGGATATTTCGGTGATGGGCGAACGAAAACTCAGATCCCGTTCATATTTTTCGTTGTTTTTATAATCGCTGGCTTCCACACTGGCAAAGAGGATGTTGGCTTTAATCGCCCATCGAGGATTAAGGTTGTATCGGTAGATAATGCCACCGCTAAACTGCGGATTTGTGAACAGTTTGGTGGGATTCAGGTCGCCGATATAGGAAGTGGTACCTATGAAAACACCCACTTCCGAACGCTGCGCCGAGAGACTAAACATGCTGAGCAGCCATAAGCAACTTATAATTATATTTTTCATTAGCATACAAATTGGCTTTGAATTAACGAAGCAGTTAAATCATTATTTTGTGGGATAAATAAAAAAAGTGGCGTAAACCACTTTTTTCATCATATCGAACTCGTTGTCTTTTTCCAAGCGTGATTGGCTATTTCACCAAATCAACAATGGCTTTGAATGCCTTTGGATTGTTCATTGCGAGGTCGGCGAGGGTTTTGCGGTTCAGTTCTACACCTTTCTTTGTTATCATGCCCATAAATTGGGAATATGACAAGCCGTGCTCACGAACCCCTGCGTTGATACGGGTAATCCATAAACTTCTGAATGCTCTTTTTTTGTTTTTACGATCACGATAGGCGTACTGTTGTCCTTTTTCCCACGTGTTCTTTGCTACGGTCCAAACGTTTTTCCGTTTGCCGAAGTACCCTTTGGTACGTTTCAAAATCTTTTTCCGCCTTGCTTTTGAAGCAACATGATTGACTGATCTTGGCATAAAATTCTCCTTTCTTTTTACGTCAGCGGTTTATCAAAAATAAACACTTATCAAGCTGATAGTAAAGTTAATAATTAATTTTTCTTAACGCAGTCCCAACATTTGTTTGATGTTGTTGGCATCTGCTTTTTCCGCGATGGCAGAATAGGCTAAATTACGTTTTCTCTTCTTGCTTTTTTTAGTAAGAATGTGGCTGTGGTAAGCGTGATGTCTCTTCACTTTTCCGGTGCCTGTCAACGTGAATCTTTTCTTCGCTGCGGATTTTGTCTTAACTTTCGGCATTTCTTAGTCTTTTTTAATGGTTAATATGATGAGTTGATATGATTCCTATTTTTTGGGATTGAGGATCATGATCATCCTTTTTCCCTCCAACTTGGGCAACTGTTCCGGTTTTCCGTGCTCCTCGACCGCTTTTGCGAACTTCAGCAGAATCAACTCGCCCTGGTCCTTATAGACGATGGATCTCCCCTTGAAGAAAACGTCCACCTTCACCTTGAACCCCTCTTTCAGAAACTTGATAGCGTGGTTGCTTTTAAACTCGAAGTCGTGTTCATCGGTTTGAGGTCCCAATCGAATCTCTTTGACCACCACTTTTGCAGATTTGGCTTTGATCTCTTTTTGCTTCTTCTTCTGTTCGTAGAGAAACTTTTGGTAATCCATGATTTTACACACCGGCGGGTTGGCTTGGGGTGAAATCTCTACTAAATCAACACCGGCTTGTTCAGCCAAAGCCAAGGCCTCCCTAACGGGAAGTATTTGAGGTTCAAAATTATCGCCTACCACTCGCACGATGGGTGCCGTGATATGCTGGTTGATCTTGTGCGCTGCTTCTTTCTTCTGGGGGCCTCCCCTGCGTTGGAACGGCCTGTTCGATTGCGTTGCGATACGTTGGTCTCCTTTCTAAATGATTAGGTTCTAATGACTTTGTTTTAAAAAAATTGGTTGCAAAAATACATAAAATTTCCTTTGATTTTTTTGTTTACAATCATTATATGATTATTTTCCAATGCGATAATTTGTTTTTCAAACAATACCGACATTTCAACTGTTGCTTTAGGCGAAGATGGCTTATCCGTCAAATCCGTGTTGCTATTAAAAAAGGCTTCCAAAGAAGCCCATTTAGTTATCGAATAATTCATTCATTGAATCTTGGCAGGGGAAGAGAGATTCGAACTCCCACCAATGGTTTTGGAGACCACTATTCTACCCTTAAACTATTCCCCTAAAATTGTAGAGGCGTACAACTGTGCGCCTCTACCGTGTGTTATTTCGGACTATTTCTTAGTCTAAAATTTTTGTTACCTGGCCTGCACCAACGGTACGTCCACCTTCGCGGATAGCGAAACGAAGGCCCAAGTTGATAGCGATTTCGGCTAACAATTTCACCGTGATGGTCAAGTTGTCACCGGGCATAACCATTTCTACTCCGTCCGGTAAGAAAATCTCACCTGTCACATCTGTGGTACGGAAGTAAAACTGGGGGCGATATTTTGAATGGAACGGCGTGTGACGTCCACCTTCTTCTTTCTTAAGGATATACACCTCAGCTTGGAATTCTTTATGCGGTTTGATGGAACCCGGTTTCGCAATGACCATACCACGACGGATTTCGTCTTTGTCAACACCGCGGAGCAACAAACCTACGTTGTCACCAGCTTCACCATCGTCCAATATCTTACGGAACATTTCAACTCCCGTAACAACGGATTTCAGTTTCTCAGCACCCATACCGATGATGTCAACCGGATCTCCGGTATGAATTCTACCGGTTTCGATCTTACCAGTTGCCACGGTGCCGCGTCCTGTGATAGAGAACACGTCTTCCACCGGCATCAAAAATTCTTTATCCACGTCGCGTTGCGGAAGCGGAATCCAAGTGTCAACTTGTTCCATCAACTCCATCACGCCGTCTTCCCATTTCGGTTCACCGTTCAAACAACCTAATGCTGAACCTCTGATGACAGGAGTTTCATCGCCGTCAAATCCGTAGAAAGACAATAAATCACGGATTTCCATCTCAACCAAGTCTAACAATTCAGTATCGTCCACCATGTCCACTTTGTTCATGAAAACTACCATTCTCGGAACGCCTACTTGGCGAGCTAACAAGATGTGTTCTCTGGTTTGCGGCATCGGACCGTCGGTTGAAGCAACAACCAAGATTGCACCGTCCATCTGAGCGGCACCCGTTACCATGTTTTTGATATAATCGGCATGACCGGGGCAGTCAACATGTGCATAGTGACGGTTCGCAGTTTGGTACTCAACGTGTGATGTATTAATAGTGATGCCGCGCTCTTTTTCTTCCGGTGCATTATCAATAGAATCGAAACTTCTAACTTCAGACAAACCTCTTTTCGCCAAAATAGTTGTGATAGCGGCAGTCAAGGTGGTTTTACCGTGGTCAATGTGACCAATTGTGCCCACATTCACGTGGGGTTTGGAACGTTCAAATTTTTCTTTTGCCATTTCTTATGTAATTAATAAGGTTAAAAATAATATTTGCTTTTGCAATCTGCTTTTGAGCCATTGACGAGAGTTGAACTCGTGACCTCTTCCTTACCAAGGAAGCGCTCTACCACTGAGCTACAACGGCAATCTTTTTCATTAAAGAACCTGTCCCATTTTTTGGGTTTGCAAAGATACACTATTTTTTTAATATCGCTTGTGTTAAGCTATTTTTTTTATTAGCTTGAAAGATATTGATGGCAATACGGATTGGATAGATTTTGACGGACTAACACGGATTTTTTATCCGTGCAAATCACTCTTATCCCTTAAATCCGTGTTGCCATTCAGACCAGTTTTTCCACGATTTCCCGCAAACTCTCCTTCCATTCCGGAATAGAATAACCCAGTGTGTTCTCTATTTTCCTCAAATCAAACGCCGAATAATGAGGACGTTTGGCTTTTGTTGGATATTCCGCGCTGGAGATAGGATGAACGAGCGTGTCATAGTTTGCCAATCGTATGATTTCTTGAGCAAACTCATGCCACGTGATAATCCCGCGATTGGAGAAATGGTAGATTTCAGTGCCCGTATTGAAGTTTCCTTTGTCAATCAGCGTCAAGATCGCCATAGCCAAATCGCAGGCATTAGTCGGTGACCCGTATTGATCGTTCACCACGTTGATCTCGCTTCGTTCTTTTCCGATTCGCAAAATGGTCTTTACGAAATTGTGCCCGAATGGGGAGTAGAGCCATGAAGTGCGGATGACGTTCCCATGGCAACCCGAGCCGGTCATGGCCTGCTCGCCCGCCAGTTTAGATTTCCCATAAACGGATGTTGGAGTGGTTGCATCTTCCGGTTGGTATGGCACGGAAGAGGTGCCGTCAAACACATAGTCGGTGGAGATGTGAAAAAGATAAATATCCTTTTCACGGGCGATTTCGGCCAAGTGGAAAACCGCCGTCTCATTCACCAAGTAGGCGAGAGCCGCTTCGTCTTCAGCCTGATCAACCGCCGTGTAAGCGGCACAGTTGATAATGATGTCCACTTTTTGTTCCGAAAGGAAGCGGCTGATAGCTTCCTTTTTCGTGATATCCAATGTCTCAATATCTTTGCAGATGAAAGAGTGCTTGAAGTTTTTTTCTGTGGCAACGCTTAGAATTGAGTTCCCTAACTGACCTTTCGATCCTAATAGTAATATAGTATATATCATATTTGTATTAATGTAATGTTTTTTAATAGATCATAGATGGGTTGACAGGGGCGCAAGTTGACAAGCCAACCTTTTGGAGGCAAAGATAGTCAAATGTAACAAATACACCTTTCCGCAAGTATAAAAACAATGATTTGTGATATTTTTGAAATACGATTTCATGCAATCACCATGTTGTTCAAATGAAACATTAATAATAAGACGATTTGATAGATATGATCTTGCAATCGCTTAAATATAAATCAGATAGAGAAGTCTTAGGGACTGCGAACTTATTCGACCCTCATTGTTGGAAAAAAAGAAAGAATAAAAAAAACAATTTGATGCATTTATATGAAAAATATTGTACTTTTGCAAGTCGTAATGTAGAATGTTTTTACATGTTGATATAGTGCATTTGTATGAATAAAAGAGAAAAAAGAAATATGAAATTTATAAATTTAGTTAAATAGAAAAACATGAAAAAATCAGTATCATTTTGCTTTCTAAGCATTTTGCTCGTAATTTTTGGCTTCTTGCCGAAAATTGCCCAAGGACAACAGGCCTGCGACTGTTTATGGTTGGAGAACCTTGATCCGAATGTCGACTCGCTTGAGCGTACTACATTGGCGCCTACCCTGAATGACGTTGTCGGCAGAACGGACATATACCAGATTCATTTTGACCCGTGCACGGAGTATGCCCCTGATACAAAAGTGTCTCTTGAATGGGAAATTTACCATGATGGCAATTTGTTAGACGGTGGCACGGATTTAAGGAGCCTAAGCCGTTATGCTGTTGTTTCCTTTGAAAAGGATTATGAACGCATAGCCGGATATTTGCACCATTCATTGCGGCAAGGTGTCTGTGAAATAATCAATGAAGAAATCGTGACGTATCCGGGCGCAATCACAGTGTATCCGGGGCTTGTCATGGGAGAAGGATACAGTTTGGATTATTTCTATTTACATTTTTTCCAAGCAACGGAAAACCGGATGAAGATCACGTGGAAGCAAGCTGGAAATTATACATTCGTTTTGAAATTGGTTGAAAGAGTTGGAAGAGGAGCTGGTAACGGAACACCCTACGAGTCTTTTTATTATGATGCAGCGCAAGAATTGCCTATAGGTGGTCACTGGACTAACAGAGGTGCGATCTTGGCCAGCGATACGTTCAAGGTGGTGAACAGAATTCCCAAATACGATGAGATTTGTTTCGACACCCGTCCTTATTTGATTGGGAATCCTCAATTGTCTTTCAATTTCAGCGATACGTTGATTCTGGCGGATGTGGCATACTACAATCCGATCTGCACAACTAAAATGGACAGCATTATTGAATTGGAATTGGTGATCTTTCCGGAATTGGGAACTCCCCAAGTGGAAAATAGAGAATTTTGCGAGTATGACGAGTCCGACACGTTAAGTGCGGGAATCACGCAAAGCGCACGGATCTCACAACTCGACAACGTGGGCGATATCGTACTGGAATGGAAAACCGGAGAAAATGGCGCATGGAGTAGAGTAGCTCCTATTCAAGGCACATCTGTGCCGGACACTTTCTATTATTATGTGCGTTATGCATTAGATGGCGAATTGATTACTTGTACCGGCGACTCGGTGGAGATGATGGTTATTGTTCATCCCGCTCCGCTGCATGTTTTCCCATCCGGAATGGACACAGTGGAATATTGTATTAACGGAGAGGCAAGTGCGTTGCAAGTTCCTGAAGTTGCCGGAACACATGTGGAATGGCTTGTGAACAATGCTTGGGTCACAACGGCTCCCACACCCAGAACAAATGTTGCGGGAATGACCAATTATTTGGTTCGCAGAGTGGATTCAGAAACAGGTTGTATAAGCGCCTCAACGGATACCGTGAAAGTATATGTATATGCATTGCCCAATGTGGAAATCACCGCCAATAACAACCCGATTTGCCATGGATATGAATTGGAATTGACGGCAAGCGGTGCGGACACTTACGTATGGAATGTGCAAGATAATTCGGGTAGTGGCAGAACAGACACCGTTCTTAAAGTAACCGCCCTGAACACATTCACCTATCAAGTAGTGGGAACGGAAAATCATTTTGAGATCAGTTGTGCAAACACCGATAGCTTGGAAGTGACCGTTCGCCCCGAAATTACCGTGGCGATGGATTCAGCCGCTTGCAGCGGACAAGTGTTCACCGTGAACCCCATCGTGGCGGATAACGTTACTTTCGTTTGGAACAACGGTTTGCCGAAAACGTTCGATACCACGTTCATGAACACCGGTAATGCGCCGATCTATGTGAAATGGGGATACACGTTGACGAACAATACTACGAATTGTACTAAAGTTGACACGATGGTGATCCAAGTGAATCCCGTTCCGGTTGCACACATTGTTCCGGCTATTGACACGGTATGTGCGGAAGTTTCCTTCTTTATGACGGCTGTTGATTCATTTGCATATGCAAATTCTGTACAACATACTTACCTTTGGGCTAATGGATCCACGGATAATCCGGGTGAAATGATCTTTAATGTGGCTGGCGATACTACAGTTACAGTGGAAATAACCAACGAATACCAATGTTCCGATTATGCTACCGCTAACGTGCATGTTTATCCGGCACCGCTGTCCGGCATCCTTGGATTGGATACCGTTTGCCAATATGACGAGATCACGCTGACCGCTGTGGGCGATTATGAATTCTATTGGATGAATACGGGTGAAACCACACGGGAAATTACATTTACCATGACTGAGGCCGGCGACACTACATTTACCTTATTGGCAAAAGACTCCCTCACTGATTGCCCGAAATATTTTACCCATATCATCTTTGTTAACCCCGCTCCAAATTATACGCCAGAATCGGATAAATCCATTTATTGTGAAGGAGAAACAGTTACGTTGGAAGCTACAGAGCATGCAGCGGATGAAACCTATACGTATGTTTGGACGGTAAGTCCGGGCGTGACCATTTCCGGCAATCCGGTTTCTTTTGTTGTGGATTTGACTGAAACATTCTTCGTGACCGCAACCAATACCGTGACCGGATGTGAAAGACAGGACTCTGTTACGGTTACGGTGAATCCGCTTCCGAGAATCACATACGAATTCATGCCGAATACATTGCCGGATGCTCCTCTTTGCCATGGAGACCTTTTCCGTGTAACCGCTAATGCCGGATCCAATATGTACTATCACTGGATGCATAATCCGTCTCAAGGAGCAACACTGTCAACCACAGTTCGCAATAGCGATACTATTCCGGTTGTGAATCATTATCCGATTGAAGTGACTGATTTGTCTACTTCTTGTGTGAAATATGACACGGTGAAAATCACCATTGTGCCGACACCAAGACCTGTGATCGTTGCAAGTGCGAATGTTATATGCGCTGATGACTTTGCGACATTGAGTCTTACAAAAGAATACGCTTCTTACAGTTGGAGTACCGGTGAAACCACGCCGTCTATCGTGGTAAATACCGCAGGCCCATTCAAAGTAACAGTTAGTAACCTTGTTGGATGTAGTGCGGCTTCATCGGATTTCAACCTTGTGGTTAATCCTCTGCCGCAAGTTACGTTAGTGAGCAAAACTCCTCATGACACGGTTTGCGAGCAAGAAGCAACTCTTTACATGGAGGTGAATGCAGGTAATATCAATGCTGCTTACGTGTGGAGCTATAATGGTTTGACAACCCCCGCGATTACAGTGCCTGCCGAAAGAGTGTTCAACAACACGAACTCTCCTATAAACATGGATTTCTTTGTGACGGTTACCAATACGTATACCGGTTGTAAAACCATTGACACCATAACTTATGTGGTGAATCCCAACCCGCAACCCATTATTGTGTTTGACATCCCTAATAATGATAACCGGATTTGTTTGGGCGATTCAGTGACTCTGAGAGCAGAAGATTATAGAGATTACGATAACCATGAAGTGTTGACACACTACCAGTGGACACATAACTCCAGCCACGACACCGCATTGGTTGAATGGCCTACGGTAACCACGATTTACACGCTTTCAGCAACTAATACTTACATGTGTCGTAAAACAACCAGTGACACTGTGAAAGTGATGCCGAGAGGGACCATTGAAATCTTGACGGAAGATGGACAACCTGTGAGCGATACTCTCTGTCCGAATACAAACATTCGCTTGGTGGCAAACCCTGATAACCTTAGCCAGTACAATTGGGGCAGTGGCTTCACTTCCGATCCTTTCATTGATGTGACTGCTTCCGGTAAGTATGTGGTAGTTGCGGATGATCCGAACGGATGCACCATTATGAGCGATACGTTTAGACTCTATCTGCATAATGAGGTTGATTTCAGTTTGACCGGTGCAACCACTGTTTGTACGCCTCAATCCTATACCTTATATGCTAGTTCAAGCTCAGGTGCGGAGTATGAATTTACATGGCCTGATGGAACAACATCCATCTCCAACACCACGGCAAGCTGGACGACAAATTTAGCTGATTATGGAAATCACGTGTTTCCGGTTTCTGCAAGAGATATCTTGACAAATTGTGTGGGAATTGATACGATGAGGGTTAATGTGGTTAATTTACCGGGTACGGATTTGAATATCACTCATTCAAAAGATACTGTATGCGCAGGGGAAGAAGTGACGTTCTTTGCCAGTGTGAAAACAGGTGTTTCTTATGCATGGAATGCTCCTGCTGTGGGAACTAACGACACGGCAACCGCTAAATTTGTCGTGCCGGGAAACAATGTGGTCACTCTTACCATTAGTGATAATGCAACCGGTTGTGAAAACACGGCTGCGGATACAATTTACGTGCATCCGGTTCTTGGGTTGGCTATTGAGAATTTATCTCAACAGGCCACAATTTGTGACGGAACAACCATTCAACTGATTGCTACGTCAGCTTTAGCTGATGCTACTTTTGCATGGTATGCCGGTAATAGCGCTACTCCTTTTGCAGCGACCGACACGGTTACGATCACACCTGATAACACTACTCTCTATACCGTGATTGCTACTTCATCAAATGGTTGCACAGAGATCGACACCATCACCATCAAGGTGATCCCGTCACCGCAGTACACAACAACAAACCAAGAGATCTTGGCTTGCATCGGTGCGAATGTGGTGATGTCTGTTATTACGGCTGACGCAGGTATGACTTACGAATGGTCAGATTTATCAACGGATAGCACCATTACCAAAACTATTACTGAAGACACAGTGTTTACCGTGAACATTATCGCTCTCAATGGCTGTGTTATGACTGAAACATTTACTATCGAAGCACAATTCCTGGGCACCGGACTTGCATTTACAGACTCAGTATGTTCGGGTAGCAATGTTGCATTCACTGTGGTTAATCCCAACGGTATATCTTCCAGTACGGTCTATACTTGGAATGGCAAGACCGGAACAAATCCGTATCAAACCAGTTTCACATCACCGGGAAATCAACCAATATCTCTGGTTATGACGGATGCGGTAACCGGATGTACCTTTACTATTGACACTACCATTTTTGTATATGATATTCCGGGTGCTGAAATGGCTATCGCACTTAAAACCATTTGTCATGGCGATCAAGTGACATTAGAAGGACCCACGAATGGTGGCCTGCCTTACGAATCGTACCGCTGGTTTAATGATTCAACAACAAGAAACATTACCATTGTGCCTGATGCACCCAATGCAGTGGATACTTTCTATTACACTGTTACGGTATTTGATGGCCATTGTTATAATACTGTGAATGCTCCTGTATTGGTTAATTCCACACCCGACCTGGATTTGACAATTGTTGAAGGTAACACGGCATGTCACGGTGCGACCGTGAGAGTTGTGGCAACTCCTGCAGATCCGACGCAGAATTACACCTATCTCTGGGGTAATACGATAGGAACAGATACTCTTTTCGCAACACCTGCCAATACAGGAAGTACGATTACCACAGAAACATACACGTTGACATTGACAAACCTTGCCACCGGTTGCCAAACTGTGGAAAGTATTGATCTTGACGTGAGACCGGCTCCTGTTGTTGAAATTTATACGGAATATCCTTATTTCTGCAAAGGAGATTATGGTGTATTGGATGCTGACAGGACAGAACAATTTGTGGCTTGGAACTGGAGCACAGGTGAAAATACACGTAGTATCTACGTGGATACCGCTGGCACTTATGTGGTGACGGTTACTGATATCCATGGATGTACAGCGGTTGATACTTATGTTGGACCGGAAGTTATTGATGTGGAGTTGAATGTTTCAGCAAGCAATACGGTTATTTGCGCTAACTCTGCTGTTACGATCTCGGCGGATCCTGCTGGAAACACAGTGCCTGTGAGCATCACTTGGTATTTGAATGCTGACTCTGTGGGCGTAGGAACTAATTTCGATACGGGTAATCTTGTAAACACGACCGGTGACACACTCGTCTATGAATTTACCGCTGTTGGAGTTCATGCATTGCCTGGCGTGACTTGCATGCCCACTGAGACTATCACTATTGCCGTTCTTCCTGTTCCCGATCCTGTGGTTGTCGGTGCGGTGAACGATACCATATTTGCATGTTTGGCTGACGAATCAATCACATTGAGTGGATATGATGCAGTCGACTATGCTTCAACGACACTTGCTGCGTATGCTTGGTCTGTGAATGGTAGCATGGCAGCTGATAATGCGGAGACAGTAGCTCCGTTTGTATTCAATTACACTGTTCCGGGACAATATGACGGGACGTTGACTTTAACCAATGGTTTTGATTGTGCTACCACATACTATTTCGTTGTTAATGTGGTGGATGCTGTTATACCTCAAATTGTTTCTGAAAACGGGAACTATGTTTCTGACACGGTTTGTACAGGTGAAAACTTGACTTTATCTGTGGCAACGCAAGGTAGCGGTTGGATTTGGAATAATGCGATTTCTTCACGCACGTTGAATTTGACCAATCTTCAAGCTGATACAACTGTGAAAGTGACGACCGCAAGTGGTTGTTATGGAGTAGGTTCTTATTTCGTGAAAGTGAGTCCGCTTCCGACTGTAGTTACGATGCGTGACACTACGGTTTGCGGTGATGCGACCATCGACTTGGCCGTTCAATCACCCGAAAACGGTGTTACCTATATTTGGATCAATGCTGCGACCGAAACACATGTGGATACCGCTGTCATTGCGACGGTTCCGGCTGGTTCTTATAAGATAATGGCTGTAAATACTATAACCGGCTGTA
>JAITVP010000009.1 GCA_031285725.1 Bacteroidales bacterium | reverse complement strand
TGAATTTTAATCAGTTAATAATCAATAGATTTGTAAAAGAGAATGAAAAAACAGTGAATCCTTGAAGTTCAAAAAGCAGTCCACAAAAATTACTTTTGGAGGATTGAGGGTTTTTAGAGATTCCCTTTAACACTCCTTTCCACTTACCGCAGGAAAATCATCTCACTTTGATATGACAACTCTCGGTTTGCTCATTTTAACTACAACCTCTCAAACAGCAAGCTATGAGCAATCCTGCTTATTGAGCTGCAATATCCTGCCCTTAACGGTGTGCCTGTTTTCCTCATCAGATTCTCCCTGTTTGAGGCGTTGCACCTTCACTCGGCTGTTCTTTTACGGCTTGTCACGGTTAAACACAAAATTTGCCGATCATAATTGCGGCAAAGATAAAAAAAATGAAATGCTCGACAAAAGAATAATAAAAAAATACATTGTTCTGCAATTTTACAAAAAAGAGGCTTTTCCGTTATGCAAATATATATCTCTATAAAAGAAAAAGCAGCTACTTTTATCGTAATCGCTTGATTTTCAGGTGGGAGTTGACGGATTCGAACCGCCGACCCTCTGCTTGTAAGGCAGATGCTCTAAACCAACTGAGCTAAACTCCCTAATAAATGAACGTTTTCTTTGTACTTACAACTCCGTTTACGGTTGCTGTTTGTGATGGCAAAGGTACATTTTAATTTCACATTTACAACGTTAAGGAACATTTTTTTTATTTTTTATTTCAATGTGTTGAATTTCAAATCGATATTTTATTATTAGATCTGAAATCCGAGGGCAAAATGGAGATAGGAGGGCTTTTTCATGCGGCTTTCAGGCATCCAATTTTGAAGAAATTGTCGAAAAGATAGCTCAAAGGTGAAAAAATAGATTGCGAAACCTAAACCCGCCGTCAAGATAAAATAGTGGTTGGTGAGATTATTTTTGGAGAAGCCTATCAGATTGTCGGATACTTGCAGGAGCGGCTGGTAAATAAAGCCCAGCGCGGGTTGCAACGAAAAAATTTTCTTGATCCTGAATTCCCCCACTGCCCTGATCGGAATTTGCAGGAAACGCATCTCCACTACTTCATCAAATTGGTCATACGCTCCTGATCCGAGATCCACGGCAAAACGGTTTTTCTGAAACGTATAGCCAATACCGGCCTCACCGAAAACGATCTCGCCCACCCTGAAATATCCACCGAAATCGGGTGAAAAAATCCGGGTAGATGTCCAGTCATCAGAAAAACCGCGGGTGAAGGGGAAATTCATCCCGATCCGGAAACCTGCCCGAAATAACGACTCGTTTTCCCGCCACTTGATCCCCTGAGCTGTTACTAAGGTTTGGAGTAAAATCAAGAGCACGATCAATATTGACATGATTTTTTTCATCGGCAAAATTTTAAGCAACAAAAATAAGAATATCTGTGATCATCCATACAATCTGTGTCATCTGTGTACCAATTCAAACCATATTTCAATTTTATTTGTAAATTTGCCTGTTTTAAAATCAAACGACCATGCCATTCATCTGCAAGACAACGACACTTGATAGTCAATATTTTACATTCATTGAAGGGGTTGAGAAATTGGGAAAGTTAGCGGCGATAATCCGAGAAGAGTTAAGCCACTACATTCAACGGTACAAGCTTTCCGCCTTGGTGCTTGGGATTTCGGGTGGGATCGACAGCGCATTGTGCTCCGCCTTGTGCAGGCCTGTGTGCGAAAAAAACAGCATCCCACTCATCGGACGTTCCATTACCATCGAGACCAACACATTGACCGAAATTGAACGGTCGATCGCCGTGGGACATGCATTCTGCCACGACTTCAATCATCTGAACATCACAGAAACTTATTATCATAATCGGGAAATGCTTCCAAAAAAGGACAATACGATGCTCACCAGGATGCGAATGGGCAATATGAAAGCCCGAATGCGAATGATTTTGCTGTATGATTTGGCGCAACTTCACAAAGGGATCGTTATTTCCACCGACAATTACACCGAATATTTGACCGGTTTTTGGACACTGCACGGCGATGTCGGCGACTATGCCCCGATCTTGAATCTTTGGAAAACAGAAGTTTACCATCTTTCCACCCATTTGCTTCCCGAATGTGACGAGCCACAAAAAAGCGCCTTGCAATCTTGCATTGATGCCACGCCCGTGGACGGATTGGGCATCAGTCAAAACGATTGCGAACAACTCCAAGTGGAAAATTATTTCGAGGCTGATCGTATTTTCCAAAGCTATTTCACTGGAAAGGAGAAAGGAAAATACGAAAATCACCCCCTCATCCAACGTTTCCAAAATTCCGTCTACAAAAGACTCAACCCCGTTTCCATACCCCGGAAATCCATCATTAACTATTAATCTTCAATTATTGATTATGAAAGTGATTATCGATAGCGGTGCCTCCAAAAGCGAATACATTGTATTAGGCGATGGGGTTTGTTATCGATATAAAAACAGCGGGATCAATATTAATTATTTAGAAGACGAGCAGGTTTTGGCCATTTTCCAAGATTTCGCAAATCGGTTGCCAACGATGTTGTCGGATGGAATCCGACAGATTGTTTATTATGGTGCCGGGTGTGGAAAGAGAGAGAATGTTAAACGGGTAATGTGCTTGTTAGCTGATATTTTCCCTGAAAAAGAGATCGCCGTTCACAGTGATTTGTTGGCGGCTTGCCACGCTCTTTACCATACGCATCCGGGGTGGGTGGCTATTTTGGGCACTGGCTCCGCATCTTGTATGTATGACGGCGAAAAAATTACAGAAATCGCTCCGTCACTGGGGTTTATACTCGGTGATGAAGGGAGCGGCACTCACTTGGGAAAGTTGTTTTTAATTCGTTATCTATCAAACAATTTATCCCATCAGATAGTTACTCTTTTCGAAAGTGAGACGAATGCGGATCGTAAAAAGATCATGGAGAGGATTTACAGGGAAGCATATCCAAACCGTTACATGGCTTCTATCGCACAGTTTCTGGGAAATCATCAGCACAATGAAACAATCCGCAAGATATGTTTGGAATCATTTACCGAATTTTTCGTCCGCCAATCATCCCATTTTAAAGAAAATGAACTGCATGGGAAGATCAGCATTATTGGCTCGGTAGGGTTTCATTTTCAAGAGATCGTTAGAGATGCAGCCGACAGGTTAAAAATCGAAATCAACAAAATAATCGCCACACCTGGAGATGAATTGATCCGTTTTCACAGCAACAAATAGAATAGATGGAAAATAAAACCACACTCCTTATCACACACGAAGATGAATTGTCCTCGGTTGCCAGGAAAATATTGGAAAAATACCCCAACGGCCGATTATTCGCTTTCGATGGCGAAATGGGTGTCGGAAAGACCACGCTAATTAAGGAGATTTGCAAACAACTGGCGATCGTTGAGCAAACCTCCTCACCCACTTTCGCCATTATCAATGAGTATTTTACAGAACAACAAAAGCCCGTCTATCATTTTGATTTTTACAGAATTGAAAAAAAAGAGGAGTTGATTGAGATCGGCGTGGGCGAATACCTGCATAGCGGGCATTACTGTTTCATGGAATGGCCGGAAAAAGCCGGAGATCTTTTGGATAAAGATACCATCACCATTGAGATGGAAATAAATAGTGAAAATCAACGAATGATCATCTTCTAATCTCATAATGATTTTAAAATGAATGAACTGCAATATAATCCCAAAACACAAAGAGAGGAAATCAATGTGATGGAGCGGGCGAAAAACGCCTCCGTGGGTTTTCTCAAGGATCTAATCACCATCAAAGGAATTGTCCTCGTTTCGCCTTTTTTCATTCAAAAGATCAAAAATGAGGATATAAATATCGGCATACAGCGGAATTTCGGCGCGCACGCCGCTTTCAGCGACATGGAGTATGCAGAGGCCGGTGCCGATATTTTCGATAGGCCTGGCGATGTCATTCAAAACGCCGACATCATCGTGAAACTTGAACCGTTAACCATCGAAGAAGCACGGTTACTGCGTCCTCATCAAGTCGTCATCTCTTCTTTAGATATCAACACACTTTCGGAAGAATATTTTCAATTGCTAAAAGGAAAAAACATCACCGCTTTTGCCTTGGATAATATCGAAGACATGGATGGGAACAGCATTCTTAACAATATTTTCTACCGGGAAGAGACAGCGGCGGCCATCACTACCTCGCTAAGTCTTTTCGCACAATCCATTTTGACACCAATCGCCATGACCGGCAACATCAGGGCTGCCATCCAAACCAACCCAAGTTTGTTTCAGGCATTGTATACTTTCAACGGTGACATTACCCGCAAAGAACTCGCCCAAAAGCTAAATATGCCATGGCGGGATTTCTCATCCTTGTTTTGGAATTTAAACTAAATTTTTCTCAATTCCCGCACGATTTTCTCCGCGGCTTTTCCATCTCCGTATAAAGGAGTATTGAAATTATCAGCAATCTTATTTCTCTGTTGCCGGTATGTTGTCACTATCAGGGCAGTATCCGTACCCGTCAAGAAATTCACGCCTTGCTGGACGAGTTCGATCCATTCGGTTTCCTTGCGCAAGGTAATGCAATATTTCTGAAAAAAATAAGCTTCTTTCTGTAAACCGCCACTATCCGTCATAACCAATACAGCGTGCGACAAGAGCCAAATCATCTCCAAATATCCCACGGGATCGATAAAAATAATTGGACTTTTGGTAAAATCATACCCATTTTCTGTCAATTTAGCTTTCGTACGAGGATGGAGCGGGCAAACCACGGGTGTGTTCAATGAAATCTCGTCTAACGCTTTTGCAATGTTCTTTAAGGCATTGCTATCGTCTGTATTTTCAGCACGATGAAATGTAGAGAGGATAAATTCATCTGGAAGTCCAACTGCCGGTTTTCGCTGGAGTGGAGCGAAATGCAGAGCAGCATCCAACATCACATCACCCGTTTTCACTATCTTACAATCCAGACTGGAAAAACCTTCCCGCTCCAAATTATCGACCGCATGTTGCGTGGGGCAGAAAAGAATATCGCTGATCCGATCGGTCATCACCCGGTTGATTTCTTCCGGCATCCGCATATTGAACGAGCGCAAACCGGCCTCCACATGCGCTACTTTGATTTGCTGTTTTTTCGCCGCCAACGCTCCCGCCAATGTCGAGTTCGTATCGCCATAAACCAGTACCCAGTCAGGCTTTTCAATCAAAAGTATCTTCTCTATTTTCTCCAACATCTTACCTGTCATTGCGCCATGCGAAAACGAATGAATCGCCAGATGGTAGGCGGGTTTTTCAATGCCCATCTCTTCAAAAAAAACAGCGGACATATTCTCATCGAAATGTTGCCCGGTGTGAATCACAATTTCCTGAATTAATGGATGTTCGGCAATGGCTTTGCTCACTGCAGCCGTTTTGATGAACTGGGGGCGGGCACCGATAATGGTCACGATTTTCATGAAAACGCCCCCCTACTCTTCTTCAGGCATTTTAACGATTTTCAACGTAAGTGCCTTATTGTCATAGAAATCATACTTTTCCCACTTGCGCAATACCGTAAATTCGTACTCTCCCGAGGTGTTGAAATATTTTTGAGGATATATTTCCACAACGGCCAATGCGGGATCCGCCTGTCGGTCATCGCCAATAAAAAGATTCACCCGCCGGCTGGTTGTCCCGCCGTCCGGGGATTTGATCGTCATTGTAAGCGGAAACGAAATCGCCTCTTTATGAAGATGTTCCAATTCCATGACAATTTTATGGGGATTGGGCGACTCATCTATTGTGGCTTTGTAAGTCACGATCCGCTCTTCGTTATTCCAATTATTTTCAGGGAAAACATATCGTTTCTCCACAATCACTTTCGGCTTATTACACGCTGAAAGAGTGAATAATACGGTAAAAATCAACAAAATAGACCGCTTCATCATTGTCTCATTTTTTAGATAATTCATCATTGTCATCACTTGGGATTAAATTTTTAAATTTGCCGCCTGAAAAAACGGAACGCGAAAATAACAATTTTAGATTCATGGCTGGGCAAAAAAAGTATTATGTAGTATGGGAAGGACGGATCTGCGGCGTGTTCGACAGCTGGGCTGCCTGCAAGGAACAAATCGACCAATATCAGGGTGCAAAATATAAAGGATTCGAATCAAAAATGGAAGCGGACAAGGCATTTTTGGACGGTTACGCACAGTTTTACAAAAACAACCCCGTTCTTCGCAGAACCGCCACGCCAGCTCTCGGGAAAGCCGCCGATAGCCCGATCCTAAACAGCTTGGCTGTGGATGCCGCTTGGAATACCGTCTCCAAAGTGATGGAATACCAAGGGGTTTACACCGCTACCAAGGAACTCATTTTCAAAAAAGGCCCCTATGCCGGTGCTTCTAACAACCTCGGAGAATTTCTATCCTTGGTACACGGATTGGCGTTGTTGAAAAAACAAAACAGTCCTATTCCCATTTATTCCGACAGCATCACCGCCATCGCTTGGGTACGCGACAAGAAACACAAATCGGTAATCTTGCCCACAAAAGAAAACGAGGAGATCTTCGAACTGCTGCAACGTGCCGAACTGTGGCTCGCCAACAATACCTTTACCTCCCGTATCCTCAAATGGAATACCAAAGCGTGGGGCGAAATCCCGGCAGACTTTGGGAGAAAATAATTCATTCGCCCATCTCTTCCTCACTCGAAGAATCCATCCTATCTAACTTCCTTTGTTTGAAATTGTTGATCTTGTAAGAGAACGTCAAGTAGGCTTGGAATTGGGAACTGGCACGGATACTGATGGCATCGTAGCCTTGTGTTTCTTCGTAGGAATAGGTATGGATCTCTGTATCTTTGCGGTAAATCAGGTCACGAATGTTGAGGCTAACGGTAAATCGCTTGTCGAAGAAGGCTTTGCGCACACTCAATCTTAGTGAGTAACTTGGGGAACGCCGGCCTTGTCCCACGCCGCCGGTACCCCAACCCATACTACCGGTCGTCAACGAACCCGAACGGTAACGGAAATTCAACTGCGCATCCCAATCTTTCGTAAAAGTGAAATATTGATTCAACCGAAATCCCCAAGCCCAGTCGCGGGAAAGATTTTCGTCAATCAAATCATCGCTGTTGATGATCATCCGGTAGAAATCCCCGTTCAAATTGAACCGCCAAAATTTATTGACCCGCATGCTATACACGATTTCAAAACCGAAATTTTGGCTTTTATTCAGGTTTTCATACGATGTCAATGTGTACGTATAGTCTAAGCCCTCCTCTAAAACTTGGGTATAACGGCTAATAATGTCGTTTCGTTGGCGATAAAAGGCGGTCACGTTCAACGAGCCCATTTTGTAATAGTAGAGATAACCCAACTCCAAAGAATTGACAAATTCAGGTTGCAATTCGGGATTTCCAACCCGCAAGTTCAACTTATCCGAAATATCCACAAACGGATTGAGCTGGTAGATACGCGGACGTGAAACCCGACGCGAGTAACTGAGTTGGAAATTATGCTTGTCAGATGGTTCATATCGAACGTGCAACGTGGGAAATAAGTTAAAGTAATTGTTAGGAATAATCGTATCGGAAGAACGCAAATCAGACGTGGTGTTCGCCAATTCCGCCCGTAAACCCGCCTGTATTTTCAGTTTATTCCAAAAAGAGTTGGAATAAATAAAATAGGCCGCATTAATATATTCGGTGTACAGGAAATCATTGATCTGCGTGGAATCGACCGGCAATTTATCTTCTATATGCCCGTCGAAAAGCGAGTAATCTTGTCCTGTCACCCGCATCGAAAACTTGTAACCGGTCTCCATGCGTCCGCCATTGCCAATTGGTGTAACGAAGTCGATTTGCGTTGCCACATTCCGGTTCAAACTCTGTGTTTCAGTGCGTTGAAAATAATTGGGCAAGCCTTCAGGAATATCATATAACTGCCTCATCCTAATAATGTCATCCTGATCCCTTTGAGAATAAAAAAGGTCAACGACCAATTCACGTCCTTTCACATTAAACTCCTTCTTGTAATTCGCATTCGCATTGAAGTGCTGATTCTTATCTTTCGAGCTGCTCAGCTGATCATATACCAATTTATTGTTATTTAAAATTTGGGTGTTATCGGAAAAAATTTCACTTTCACCGCTACGACTGCCGTTGTTATAGCCAAAAGCGAACGCCAACGTGTTTTGCTTATTGATAAACCAATCCAAACCCGTTCGGAAACTGTGATTCAGTCCCCTATTGTTACTCTGATTTTCTTGATACAAGTACGAACTGTCAGTGTTAAACCAAGATGTCCGATCCATGCTTCCAGCACTATGACGACCATACGTCCTGAAATTGTAATTGAGAAAAATGGTAATTTTGTTATACGTGTAATTCAGATTGATATTGCCATTATAATTCTCGAAATAGGCTTTGTTTTGGAATACGGTCATTCCACTGCCCAAGCTCACCAATCCATTGAACCCGCTCTCTTTCTTCTTTTTAAGCACCACGTTCAAAATACCTGCCATACCATCAGGTTCCAAACGTGCGGACGGGTTGGTAATCACTTCTATTGACTCGATCTGCGCCGCCGGAATTTGCTCCAACGTCAGATTCGTGGGACGGCCGTCTAGCAAGATGGTCACGTTTTCGCTTCCCCGCAAGGTCACGTTTCCCTCCAAATCAACATCCACAGAAGGAATATCTTGCAATACCTCCACGGCGGTCGCACCATCCGCAGCAATATTTCCATCCACGGCAAACACTTTCTTGTCGAGATTGGTACTCAGCATATTTTTCTGTGCCACGATGGCCACTCCTTCCAACATTTCTGATTTTTCCTCAAGTTTGTAGCGGGGCAATCGATATATTGGGTTCTCTTTCGAAACTGTGAAAGATGCGGTCAGGTGCTTCTTATATCCGATCGCATTGATATCGAGGTAATAATCGCCATACTCCACGGGATTGAAACTGAACTGTCCTTCCTCATCGGCAAGCACCATCCCTCTTGACAAGGAATCGGGCAGATGATAAAGGAAAATGGTAGCATATTGGACCGGCTGCTGTGCCCCATCCACTAACGAGCCGATCACCACGCCAGCATTTTCAGGCGGTTGAATTTGAGACGGCCGTTGTTGGGCGGGCAATAACGTGGAAAAAAAGAAAAGAAGTAGAGAGGATAAAAGAATATTTTTTGTCATAAACGCAAGAATTGCTTTTAATTTTTTTTTTAAAGAAAAAACCCAGCATAGACTTTGTGGTTTATGCCGGGTTTAACTTAGGCTCGCAAAAAACGCTATGGATTAGCGATAGAACCTTGCTCTATTATCCTTAATTTCAATATGTTTCTTCAAACTCAAGATGATTGAGTATTCATTGCGGCTACCTCTTCCCAAGCAAATGTTGCGCAACATGAACTTCTCTTGTTGCAAATCTTCTGTAGCCGGAGCGGCATCCGCCATATTTTCCACGGCAAGAGCAAACACGCTGTTTTTACCTGCCATAGTTTGAGTTTCGGTATTCGCACTTTTTCCGAACATTTCACCTATCGCACCGTTATCCACGCCCCGGTTTTGTCCTTGATCGCCAAGGTAAGTCAGTGCAGCACCTTCCATCACTCCAGCTCCATACGCCGTGCCCACATCTTGCAATGATTTTCCACCAGAAAGTTCGGACGCTATTTTTTCTCTCACTAATTCTATTTTCTTTTGGTTGCCTAATTCAATAGCAATCTGATCTTTCACGTCTTCGAAAGCGGGGATTCCTTGCGGTGTCACATTGACAACAGAAGCTACCACAAAATGGCCATTATCCAATTTGAACACATCGGAAACATCGTTTTTGCCGATATTCTCGCTAAACGCCCACGCCACAACAGCTCTACAATTGGAGAACTGGTTGATATCCGCTTTCATGGAGCCGATCGACTTTCCATTCAATACTTGGACGCCCGCATTGTTAGCCTCCGTGATAAACTCGGCCGTGGTCGTACTGGATGCCGCCAATTTTTGCGCTTGCGTGCGCAAAGCGTTAACCGTTTCTTCCGAAGCTTGAATATCCTCGGCATACAACGCATAACGTCTTTTTTCCACCGGAGCCGTTTTCTCCAACACTTGGTAAACTATGAAAGCGGATTGCGCACTATGCACGTACAAGCCGCCAACTGGAGTTTCCAGAAAACTATTGTATAACGTCCGGATCGTGCGGCTTTCATCCACCCACATCGTGCTGTCCGAGATATTATTTCCAGCCATATAAGAAGGACGGAGGGTGAAAATGGAGGTCGTTTGGCTTTCAAGCACTTGTTTCAAACTATCCGCTTCCAAACGAGCTTGCTTTTTTGTTCTGGTTCCACTTTGATTTTGGGAAGAGCGGTAATCCACGATCAGGAACGCTACCATCACGGAATCCGGACGGTATGCCGCATCCAGCGTTTGCCCATAGAACCAGGTTTTGTCTTCATAATTAAACGGTTCAATATAGCCTTTCATCGACATGTTGAAAATGATTTTCTCCAGCGTGTCGATATTTTCGATGGATACATACCCGTTTTTCGTGTTCACTGCAAGGTTATCGCCTCTTTTGTGGAAAACGCTGTCCAATTGGGAAAACATCTCGTTTCGGTTGAACGAGTCGATGGTAGAGGCTTGAAAGCGTTCGAATTGTCCCCGAACCTTGTCTTCGATATTCAATTTATCCGTTGTTGTCGGCATAATGGGGAAAAGTGCCAAGTCGATATCACGGGTTTCCTCCCTATTTTTGTAACGTATCTTGTTGTCTTCGTAAAATTTCTTCAATTCTTTATCCGAAACGGTTGCGTCGATTTCCGCAAAAGCGGTGTGTTGAGGATTGATCGTAAGCAGTTTTGCGGTCATCGTTTTGTTGTCGGCTGCGGTTTTCTTCGCCAATTCGTCTGAGAAATTCACGCTTCCTGCGGCAAATCCTTGATACGTCTGCAATTTGCTTTCAAAAACAATCCGGTTTTCAATCACTTTATACATCGCATATATTTGTGCGTAACTTGGTTCATCTTTTGCTTCGCGTATGGACATGAGGATCTGCTGTGCTTGTTCCACACCAAACCTTTCCGACAAGTATTGGAAAAGCCCCATTAAATAGTTGTTGGGTTGATTAGTTGGCAAAGACGCATACACCTCATCCATAATGGTTTCTGTCATCGCATCGGTGTAGATAATCCCCAACGATTCCAATTCCGAGCCCACGGTAGCTTCCGCAATGATCTGCTCCCAAGTCAACTCATGGATAAAATATATTTCGCTTTCTTCCAATGTTGATTTGTTATTGAGAATTTTATACAACATCGTAAGTTCATCATACAAAGTATTGTATTTTTCATCAATATATTCTCCGTTCACTTTGCCCTTTGAATATTGATCCGCATAAAGGAAGCGGTTGAGTGCGTTTCCGTCAAACAAACCGGTTAATAAAAAGAGTACCAGAGCAAACCCGATAATAATCATCAATAATACTCCGTGTTTACGAATAGATCCAATTGCTGCCATACTTCAAATTTAAGTTTTACTATTCTAAAAATTAGGGCGCAAAAATAGTATTTTTTTCGAGACAAAAATATTTTACCATAAAGAAAAATTAGCTACTTTTGCACGCTTCAAAAAACACTATTAATTAAAAAAAAAATTAAGCGATGAAATCAGTATCTATTAGCGGTTCTCTAAGGGAGAACGTAGGGAAAAAAGATGCAAAAGCGCAACGGGCGAAAGGCATGGTGCCTTGCGTTTTATACGGCGGAGCGAATCAATGCGAGTTTGTAGTACCGGCTGAACAATTCCGTCACCTGCTCTACACTCCGGAAGTGCAATACGCAGAATTAACTGTGGGCGACAAAAAATGCAACGCTATCGTACAAGCCACTCAATTCCATCCTATCAGCGACAAACTGTTGCACGTGGATTTTTTGGAAGTGGTGGATGGAAAACCCATTACCATTGAAATCCCCGTCCATGTCACTGGAACATCTCCCGGTATTTTAAGAGGGGGAAAATTATCTAAAAAAGTAAGAAAACTGAAAGTTAAAGGCGAATTGCAACACATTCCCGAACACATCATGGTGGACATCTCCAACCTCGACATCAATGATACTTTTAAAGTAAGCAACTTGCCGGCAGACAATGTGGAGTTCCTTGAAAGTCCCAACAAAATCATCCTCTCCGTACTGACCACCAGAAACGTTGAGGCGGCGAAAGAAGAATAACCGGAATAGGTTCAGCTACTTAAACAAAAAAAAGGGGTTCTTTAAATTGCGACCCCCTTTTTCTTTTTCCGATATGATATAAATCGGAATTATTTTCTCACTTTTAATATGAAACCTGTGCCATGCACGTTACATATTTCCACGCGGGGTTCGAATCCCGGTTTATACTTGTCGCGACGGCCTCCTTCGGGATTTAGATACTCATCCGGCACTTTTTCTATGTTAATATAAGAGCGTAATTTTGTCAAGAACACATCCATGCTACGACCGATAGAGTAATCCTCTTCGCCCCAAATCTCTTTCAAGATCACCTCGCGGGGCAACAGTTTGTTTTGATGTTCACACAACAATTTAAGCAGTTCCGCCTCTTTGCGGGTCAAAGTGCGGGTTCTGGTGGGGTGTGTCAATTGCATAGCGCTGTAATTAAACTCGAAATCGCCAAAGATGTAGATTTTTTCTTCATATAATGTTTTCTCCACCTTCCGGGGCAATTTCTGCGTTCTCCGCAAGATCGCCTCAATGCGCAACGCCAACTCTTCCGTGCTGAACGGCTTGGTAATATAGTCATCACAGCCGAGTTTGAAACCTTTGATTTTGTCTTCCTTATTGGCTTTCGCCGTCAAGAAGACCACGGGGACTTCGGGATCAATCCTTTTAATATCTTGAATAAGAGAGAATCCGTCTCTGTCTGGCATCATGATGTCTAAAAGACAAATATCGTATTTACCTTCTTCGAAGGTTTTCATAGCGGCAACGCTCTCGCCGAAATCAATCACCTCGTAATCTAATATTTCGAAGTAATCACGCAAGACAAATCGCAAATTATTGCTGTCCTCGACTAATAAAATTTTTCCTTTTGATTTTCCCATTGTTTTTTTATTTTGAATAAATAAATTTCTTCTCTGTCTCTTTATTTTTGAATGATAAACACAAAAAAAGACTTTTTATTATACTTTTTTCTTAGCAGTTGCAAATGTACTATAAAATATTTAATTTCATTAAGTTTTTTTTGAAATTCACACTCTTTTGGTCAAAATAGTTAACTTCAATTCCCCTATTGTTAATTTTCAATCCTATATTATTGATTATCAATAATAAATAGAATATGCATATTACAATATGTTTACATATAACAGAGAGGATAATTTTATAAAATTTAATATATGGCTTTTTGCTAAAACGTGTTCTTACATTTCAGCAATTAATTTCATCAAACTTTTGTCAGATTTTCCGCTAAATATGAAAGGATCCTGCTGTACTCTCCTAACTTTTTGGCGGCCATACGTTGCGCCAACCGTAAAAGAATCCCAAATGATAGCGGGCGAAAAAATAGTAGAGAACGTGTTTCAGTTTTCCCAACGGCATATACATAAACAGCAATGTCGCAGCTATATAGTAACAATTTTTCAGGATCGGATTGTTCAAGAAAAGGAGCAACGACAGAGTCATAATCTGAAATAGCGTGACCACTCCGTTGGAAATAAAATCATCTGCATTTGATAAATTGCGGAGATTTTTATTCCAGATCCTCTTTAAGAAAAGAGCGATTCCGCATGCGGAAGAGATGAGAAATCCCATCAGCAAGATGGCGTGTAACCAGGGATATTGTTGCAACCATGCTATGAAATTGGTAAAAAATGAACAGAAATAAATCAAAAAAGCGATAAAAATGCCAATATGGAAAATAATTCCCATTGAGTAAGTGGGCAAGTGCAAGTATGACGACTCTTTTTGATTGGGCAGCATGGCTGCGGTATTGGCATATACCACGCCTTTCGCAACGCTCCCCGACTTTTTGGAATGATCTTTGGGAGTACCCAACTTGACGATCCGAAGGAGATACGCCAACATCACCACGACGCAAAAAACAGTCACAGTCAAAGCAACGATTTGATAAACAGTCATTTGATTGTTATATAATATGTTAACGGACTTTTTTAAACGCAGCCGTCCGGCTTAGGCAAACCAGCCACCCGGCAAGCGCCTCGGGCTGGTCCCAACGGAAAGAGTTCGTAAATCTCGCGTAACTTGAGACCCGTTTCTTTGCAGATCGTGCGCACCATGGGTGCAATTCCTTTCTCTTCAAAATTTTGCCGGATGATCCGAATGATTTTCCAATGATCCGCTGTGAGTTCACTAATTCCATCCGCTTTCGCTATTTCCAAAGCAAGCTCGTTGTTCCACAAAGCCGGATGAGTCATGAAACCATCGCCGTCCATCTCAATTTCAAAATTTCCTAATTTCACTTGTGCCATATTTTTGTTTTTTGAGAGGGCAAAGGTACAAAAAGTTGACAGGTTGACAAGTTTACTGCAACTTGTCATTTGAAAGATGAGGGATGAAAGCTGAAAAGCACCTTTTCCGTATTTTTGCGCAGTATTTAATCTGCAGTACATCATGAGAAAAAAAGTGGATTTTTTAGTTATCGGATCGGGAATCGCAGGGCTTTGTTTTGCCTTAAAGGCGGCCAATTACGGAAAGGTTTGCGTAGTGACAAAAGCCAAGATCGATGACACCGCCACCAAATACGCACAAGGCGGGATCGCCGCTGTTATTTATCATCCAGATACTTATGAAAAACATATTGAGGACACGATGGTTGCAGGGGACGAGTTGTCCGACCGACATATCGTAGAGATTACCATCCGCGAATCAACCAAGCGAGTGATGGAGTTGGTGGAATGGGGCGTGAATTTCGACAAGACCAAATCGGGAAAATTCGCACTGGCCAAAGAGGGCGGCCACTCGGAATTCCGCGTGTTGCACCACAAAGACATCACAGGAATGGAGATCGAACAGAAGCTGATTCTGGCGGCGCAAAAACATCACAATATCGAAATATTAGAGGAACAATTGGCGGTGGAATTCATTACCCAGCATCATCTGGGCGTGAACGTTAACCGACGCACTCCCGACAAAACGTGCTACGGCGCATATATCTATTCACCTGATTCACAACGAGTAAATACTATTCTATCGAAGATTACGATGGTGGCAACCGGAGGAATTGGCAGCATTTACAGCAACACGACCAATCCGCCCGTGGCGACTGGCGACGGTATCGCAATGGTTTATCGGGCAAAAGGCAACGTCCGAGGCATGGAGTTTGTGCAATTTCATCCGACTTCGCTTTATAATCCCAAAGAGTCGCCCTCGTTCTTGATCACGGAAGCGTTGCGAGGTGCCGGTGCCATCCTGAAAGATAAATACGGCAGTCCGTTCATGAACAAATACGATCACCGCGGTTCGTTGGCACCACGCGACATCGTGGCTCGAGCCATCGATACGGAGATGAAGATCAGCGGAGACGAGTGTGTTTTCTTAGATGCCACGGAGGTCAATAACAACGAGATTTTCAACCATTTTCCCAATATTTATGCCAAATGCCTGAGCATCGGCATCGACATCACGAAGGACATGATCCCAGTGGTACCCGCCGCCCACTACTCGTGTGGAGGCATCGCCACCGACGAGTGGGGACGCACGTCAATTCTCAACCTGTACGCTGCCGGGGAGTGTGCCTCTACCGGTCTGCATGGCGCTAATCGATTGGCATCCAATTCATTATTAGAAGCATTAGTCTTTGCACACCGAGCTTGTATCAAAGCGGTTGAAAATGTGAAAAACCTCGATTTTTGCGATGCCGTTCCCAAATGGGACAGTGAAGGCACAGTGATGAATGAAGAGATGGTGCTGATCACTTCATCCAAAAAGGAACTCCAGACTATCATGTCGAATTACGTGGGGATCGTGCGGTCAAACCTTCGCCTGCAGCGCGCTTTCGACCGGCTGGCGATCATTTACCGGGAGACGGAAGATTTGTACAAAAAATCAATCATCAGCCCTGAAATCTGCGAATTACGGAATATGATCAATGTGGGCTACATCATCATCAAGAACGCCATGGAACGCCACGAAAGCCGCGGGCTCCACTATTCTCTCGATTACCCTGGACATAAGGATGGAGATGAGAGTGTGGGGGATGGGCTTTGATGTTGAGAGTTAGGGCTAAAGTGAAGATTCAAATTGCCTTATTTTATACCATAGGCATTTCCATATAACACTATCTATTTATGAGCATTAGCAAAAATAAAATTGCCGAAATCAGACGGCTGCATCAGAAGAAGTTCCGCGAGCAGGAAGGCTTGTTTATCGTGGAGGGAAACAAATCCGTGATAGAGGTGATTCGGAGTGATTGGGAGATTGTGAGTCTGTTCTCCGTTCCCGGGTGGATGGCTGAAAACACGGCGATCCTGCCGACATTCGACCATTACGAGATTTCCCGTTCGGAACTGGAACGCCTTAGCACCTTGCAAACACCGCAAGAGGTGATGGCCGTGGTACGGAAGCAAACCTTCGATGCGAAATCCATTGATCAAGAACAACAACTTTTAGTGCTGGACGGCATCCGCAATCCAGGCAACATGGGCACAATTATCCGCACCGCCGACTGGTTTGGGATGCGTCAAATCCTATGTAACGAGGATTGCGTGGAACTTACCAACCCCAAAGTGATTCAAGCCTCGATGGGGTCTTTCCTGCGGGTGAAGGTCGTGTATGCCGACATTGTCTCATTCCTCCGTCAACTGCCGGCCAAACGCAACATCTATGGTACGTTCATGGAAGGCACATCCATCCGGGATATTGCATTCACCAACAACGACATCGTCATCATCGGCAATGAAGGGAAGGGCATCTCAGAGCAAGTAACCCCTTTAATCACTGAAAAGATCACTATCCCACACACCCAGAAGCATCAAACCGAATCGTTGAATGCTTCAATCGCCGCAGCCATTCTTCTATATGAATTAAAATGAGATGAAAATGAAGAAGTTTATGAATTTTATATTGGAAATAAAATAGCTCAATCGGAGTCATTAAATTTATATATTTGCACCCCAATTTAAAAACATAAAAGTTACTAACTTAAAAGAGATTTTATGGAATCAAAAGACCTCCTTCACCCTGAAAATGATGCAAATCAAAACAATGAGGTGAACCCAGGTGCTTCACAAGAGGCCCGAATTAACGAAGAAGTTGCTCAAGAAGTTTCTGAAAAACAAACAGAAATCGTAGCCGAAGAAACGACGGTACCTACCGTGGAACCCGAACCCGCAGAGGAAACTGCAGAAACAGTGGTAGAAGAAACAACGGAGGAGAAATCCGAAGAAGTTGTTGAAGAACCGAAACCGAAAACCTTAGTAGCAGAAAAACCGGAAATCGTTTCGGAGATGATTGCAGACATCGAGGAAAATCAGAATGCCGCACAGGAGGAAGAAGAGGAGGTGAAAAACGAAGAGGAGAGCGAGGAGAAGATCGAGAATGATTATGCGAATTTGAC
>JAITVP010000167.1 GCA_031285725.1 Bacteroidales bacterium | reverse complement strand
CTCCAGCTCTCCCAACCCCGTATCGTACCCCACCGGCAAAGCGCCTGTCCGTGAAATCTTCAATCCGTTGTATTCCTTTGGGTTATGCGAGGCAGTGATCATCACGGAGGCGTCAAAATTATGCTTGGCGGTGAAATAGTAGACCATCGGCGTGGTACACAAGCCCATATCATATACGTCCGCACCGGCATCGGTGATACCCTCCGTAAGCGCTTGGTAGATGGCCGGGGTGGAGACCCGCATATCGCACCCCACCAACACCCTATCAGCATTCAATAGTTTAGGAAGAAAAAATCCGATCCTGTACACATCGTCCACGGTAAAATCCACATTGAATTTACCTCTGAAATCATACGCTTTAAATGCTGACATATCTTTTGTTTTTATTGTTTTATCAAGTTCATCCAGCGCAAGAAACTATTTTTTTGTATATCAAAAAACAGATTGTAAAACACTCTTGCCCAGTGGTTTTTAATTCCGAAACCGGCGGGGGATTTCAAAAACTTTTCACATAAAACAACTTTCCTGCTCTCCGGGTTCGATAGTACCAACCATAAACTCGCTGTTTTGCTGTCTTGATCCAGCGATTCTACCACGGCCATCAGTGTAAAACGGGTATGTCGGGGAATATCGAGGGAAGTCGCATATGCCATGATCTCTTCCTCGGAGTATTGGTATTTCAATGCAAGATACTCAACCAGAATCTGATGAGATTTCACGGTTTTGTTCCGTTGGGTAATCAACGACAAATCGTACTGCATCATTGGTTTGCGAAATGCCATTCGTATGTCGTACTTTTTCTGATCCGAAATGATCAATTTATTCCATTCTTGGATATAGTATTGCAATGCGTCGGTGGGGTAATCAAAACCGTTTCGGGTCAATTTCGCCTTGGAAAAATCAACGCCCATCCAAGTTATCTCTTTTTCATTCAGAAATTCCTCAAAAAGCGCTACATCCAAGTACATATACGATTTTCAAATTTTGCCACAAAACTACAATTTAATTGCGAATTTTAAACATCTGCCATCCTCCGTATCCAGTTCATTGCCACTTTGATACTTGGCACATTTTGGATAGTCAACACCAATTTTTTGTTGACTTCCTTCATCTGCACGGCCGGATGATGTTTCTGCATGAAAACAAGTATATGGTTGAAAAGTTCGGATTGGTAGAAAGGCGAGGTGCTGTCGCCGATGAAATAGCCACTGAATCTGCCTTTTTTTAACACGATTTTTTCGAAATAGAACTTGGCCGCTTCCCGACGCAAGGGGTTGGTTTGCAACAACTCTTGCGTTTCGTACGGCAATTCACCAAACATATCGCGTAATTTCGCTGCAAACTTGTCCAATTCCCGGTCTGTTTTGATGCAGTCTAACTCTTTGTACAAACTCATCCGTTCACTCACACTGCTCACATACTCGGTGGGCAGCAGCACGCCCAGATCGGTTTCCAGGAGACACTCCCGCTGCATAAGTACCGAATTATCAGCCATTTCAAACGTCTCAAAATCCTTATCTCTCAGTTCCTGGATCGCCTCATTCAAGATTTTCTGGTACATTTCGAAACCGATTTCGGAAATGAAACCGCTCTGCTCGGCACCGAGAATGTCACCGGCGCCGCGAATGTCCAAGTCTCGCATGGCGATCTGGAAACCGCTGCCCAATTCCGAATAGTCTTCGATCGCCTTCAACCGCTTGCGAGCCTGTTCGTTCAAATTGAGGTGCGACGGAATCATCAAATAACAGAACGCTTTCTTATTATTACGCCCCACCCGACCCCGCAACTGGTGTAAGACATTGAGGGCGAAATTTTGCGCATCGTTGATAATCATGGTATTAGCATTGGAAATATCCAAACCTGACTCGATGATCGTGGTGGCCACCAACACATCGAACTCGCCGGAAATGAAGTCGCTCATCACTTTTTCCAACTTATCGCCCTCCATTTGTCCATGCCCGACCGTCACCCGGGCTTCCGGTACCAACCGTTGAACCAAGCCCGCTAACTCGTAGATATTCTGTATCTTATTGTGCACAATGAAAACTTGTCCACCCCGCCCGATCTCGTACGACACCGTATCGCGGATCAATTCTTCGTTGAATGTATGCACTTCTGTCTGAATGGGATAGCGGTTAGGGGGCGGCATACTGATGACCGAAATGTCCCGGGCGCCCATCAGAGAGAATTGCAAGGTGCGCGGAATGGGGGTTGCCGACAGGGTCAGCGTATCAATCGTCTCCAGAATCTCGCGCAGTTTCTCCTTCGCAGCCACACCGAATTTCTGTTCTTCATCGATGATCAACAATCCTAAATTCTTAAATTCCACATCTTTGCTTAACAGGCGATGTGTTCCGATCAAAATATCTACTCCCCCTTCTTTCACTTTTTTTAACGTCTCTTTGATCTGCTTGGATGATTTAAAACGATTCACATAATCAACCTTACAGGGCATTTGCGACAGACGTTCCGAGAACGTGTTGTAGTGCTGCAAGGCGAGCACCGTAGTGGGCACAAGCACAGCCACTTGCTTGCTGTCGGCCACCGCTTTGAATGCCGCTCGAATGGCCACTTCCGTTTTACCAAAACCCACGTCTCCGCAAATAAGCCGATCCATCGGATGTTCGGACTCCATGTCCGCTTTCACGTCATTCAGTGATTTCACTTGGTCGGGTGTGTCTTCATAAATGAAAGAAGCCTCCAACTCGGTTTGCATATAAGTATCTGGCGAATAAGCTGTTCCTTTTTGCGCTTTGCGTTTTGCATAGAGCGTGATGAGGTCGATGGCGATCTCTTTCACCCGCCGCTTGGTCTTCTCTTTGAGTTTATCCCACGTGCCGGAGCCGATGCGATGCAGAGCAGGCGGCATCCCTTCTTTCCCCACGTATTTCGAGATTTTATACAGGGAATGTATGCTGATGTACAACATATCTCCCGCCTTGTACTCCAACCGGATCGCCTCCTGCTCCTTTCCGTCGACTTCCAATTTTTCAAGGCCGCGGTAAATGCCCACACCATGATCGATATGCACCACATAATCACCGGGTTGCAAATCATAAATTTCTTTTAACGTAAATTGCTCGCTCTTTTTATAGCGATCCTGGATGGAAAAACGGTGATATTTCCCGAAAAATTGATGATCGGTATACACACACAACTTCCCCTCTTCATCCCGGAATCCCTCGTGCAAAACGGCTGGATAGGAGGTGTATAGCTCGTTTATTGTATAATTGGTCTGGTGTTTTGGGTTATAAACGACCAGCAAATCATCCACCATCTTCACCATCCGGTTGATCTGATTTTCATTTTCAGAAAGGAAAACCGTTGTATAGCCATGTAAATAATTCTCAATCCACTCTTCCAGCAACAAATCGATTTTTTTTGACAACGCCTGCTGGGGCTGTATGTTAAAATCAATAGCAAGTTTATAATTACCAAGCAATTCAGAATATATTTCGATAACGGAAACGTCGGTGATCGATCGTAGAAAATCAGCCCGGCTGATGTAAAGCTCCGCCGGTTTCA
>JAITVP010000163.1 GCA_031285725.1 Bacteroidales bacterium | reverse complement strand
TACAGTAAATTGCATCGTAGGTAAAGAACCGCCGTATGCCGAACGGCACGTACGGTGGTGTGAGAGGTCGGAAAACGAAAGTAGGAAGAAAACTACTTCGTTTTCCTCCTACTCGATTGCATACTTCATCATCTTTGAACTCAAACGCATGAAAGTGCTGACCTTTTTCAGCGAATGTGACAAATTTTATTGCTTTTCGGCTAAAAAGAATTTTCAATTCCGCCAAAATTCTTACTTTTGTCGCAGAGAAAAAAATCAAATAGAAAACAACAATGATGACACTATTGCTTATGGGACTCGGAATGCCGGAAATTCTGCTGATCGGCTTGGTCGTTTTGCTCCTTTTTGGAGCGAAGAAAATACCCGAACTGATGAAAGGCATCGGCAAAGGAGTGAAAAGTTTTAAAGATGGGGTTAGCGGATTGAACGACAATGCCGAATCGAAGCACTCCTCTTCTGAAAAGAACACTGAAAATGAAATGAATTAGCATTCTTCCGCATGACATTTTGGGAACATCTTGAAGAACTGCGGAAGACATTGATTCTGCCGATTATTGTGGTCGCCGCATTGGCTGTTGTGATTTTTCTTTTAAAAGAGCCTGTGTTCGATATTATACTGGCACCTAATTCAACGGAGTTTATCACGTACCGGCTCACCGGTTTTTTCTCATCTTTTAACAATCAAAACGAGAATTCTCAAGGGGCTTTTGTGCAATTAATCAATACGGAGTTGACATCGCAATTCATCATACACCTGAAAATTTCTTTTTATGTAGCATTGCTTTTAGCTGTCCCGTTCATTTTCTATAAGTTATATCAATTTATCGCTCCTGCGTTATATCGCAGAGAGAAGAAGTATTCAACACTTGTGCTCACTTTTTCATTCATCACATTTTTCATTGGGCTATTTGTCAGCTACTTCATAATATTTCCTTTCTCTTTCCGATTTTTGGCCAATTATCAAGTCAGCGGCAGTGTAAACAATATGATCACACTCAGTTCATACACGGGCACTTTGATAACATTATCCTTGGTGATGGGACTTTTTTTCGAACTGCCCGTCATCGCTTGGCTATTGGCAAAATTAGGTATGATAAACGCCGGCATATTAAAAAAATACAGACGGCACGCCATGGTCGGCATATTGATCCTTTCTGCGATCATCACGCCCACAACCGACATTTTTACACTGCTTTTGGTATCGATTCCCATTATTTTACTGTATGAATTGAGTATTATAATTGTCAAAATAAGCGCAAAAAAATGCCGCAAAAAATTTGAATACATAAAATAAACCACAAAACATGAACGAAAACAATGAAAAACAGATTAGCCGAAGGAAATTCCTTACCGTGTTGGGCGGCGGAGCTGTGGCTACGGCGGCTTTGAGTGCCTGTAATTTCACCGGCTCCAAGAATGATGAAAAGATATTCGATAAAACGGATGTCCCGACCGACAAGATGACTTATCGCACCAACCACAATACGGGTGATAAAGTATCTTTGTTGGGATATGGCTGTATGCGTTGGCCTATGAAAACAAATGCAAACGGAGAAGAAGAAATAGATCAGGAAATCGTGAATCAACTGGTAGATTATGCCATTGAGCATGGGGTGAATTATTTCGACACGGCGCCCGTGTATCTCAGAGGTGGGTCGGAAGCCGCCACCGGGATCGCCTTGAGCCGGCATCCGCGCGATAAGTATTTTATCGCTACCAAATCTTCGCGAAGCAATACGCTGGAAAGCGGAATCGCCATGTACCATAAGTCCATGGAAGATTTGCGGGTTGATTACATTGATTACTATTTGTTGCACAATGTCGGGAGAAGCATAGAGGATTTTGAGACTCGTTTTATTAAAAACGGCTTGCTCGATTTTTTGATGAAAGAGCGTGAAGCGGGGCGGATTCGCAATCTGGGATGGTCTTTTCATGGCATTGCGGAGGGCTTCGATCATGTGCTTAATCTGGATATCCATTGGGATTTTTGTATGATTCAGCTCAACTATCAGGACTGGAAATACGCCACGGGCATGAATGTGAATGCGGAGTATCTTTACGGGGAATTAGCCAAGAGACACATTCCCACCGTTATCATGGAACCGCTTCTTGGCGGACGTTTGGGACGGGTGCCGGTACAGGCATTGACCATCATGAAGAGCGTGAATCCTGATGATAGTGCTGCAAAATGGGCGTTCCGATATGCCGGAACGCAGGGAAATGTGCTTACCGTTTTGAGTGGCATGGTCTACATGGAGCATCTGCAGGAAAACATACGGACGTGCTCCCCACTTAAACCGTTGAATGATGAGGAATACAAAACATTGGAAAAAGTAACTGAAATTTTAGTAGATGATGAATACATACAATGCACAGAATGTCAATATTGTATGCCGTGTCCGTATGGCATTGACATACCCGGAATATTCACCCATTACAACCGTTGCATAGCGGAGAGGAATATCCCCAAAGATTCGCAAGACGAAAACTATCGAAAAGCGCGGAGAGCCTTCTTGATCGGTTATGATCGGAGTGTGCCGAAATTACGGCAAGCTAACCATTGCATTCATTGCGGCCAATGTGTTCCCAAGTGTCCGCAACGCATCAATATTCCGGAAGAGATGTATAAAATCGACCAATTTGTAGAACAGTTAAAAATGGATGGTAAACTATAAAACGAGAATAGTATGTTGCGAAAAATAAGAATAATTACAGCCATTGTTTGTTTTGTGTTCATCACTTTGCTATTCCTTGATTTTACCGGCACATGGCACACATGGCTCGGCTGGTTGGCGAAAATACAGTTTGTGCCGGCATTACTGGCCGTAAACATGGTAGTTGTGGCAGGTTTAGTATTGCTGACTTTCGTTTTCGGCCGGGTTTATTGTTCCATTATCTGTCCATTGGGCGTATTTCAAGATGTTATCTCTTGGACGGCTGGGAAACGGGAAAAATATCGTTTCTCTCACTCTCCTGCGATAAAATGGTTGCGATACGGCGTGTTGGTGATATTTTGTATCGCTTTCGTGGCCGGCATAAGTTTTATGGTTTCTTTACTTGAGCCATAC
Organism: Bacteroidales bacterium; assembly: GCA_031285725.1. GTDB lineage: Bacteria > Bacteroidota > Bacteroidia > Bacteroidales > WCHB1-69 > JAGVVH01. The sequence continues at coordinate 7,020 of JAITVP010000163.1, read as the reverse complement.
AGTTTGTATGGTCGAATTGCTTCCAATCTGCTTGCACCCATATACCAAGGAGTAAACAATTTGTTGGCCTATTTTGCGGAAAGAGTGGATAGCTATGCTTTCTATTCGGTCGATATTTGGATAAAAAGCGTATCCACGATCATCATCGCTATCGCTTCATTGATTACTGTTTTTATATTGGCATGGCGTAACGGAAGAACATACTGCAATACCATTTGTCCGGTGGGAACGGTTTTGGGATTTGTTGCCCGTTTTTCCATTCTCAAACCCCGTTTCAATGCTGCGAATTGTAATAATTGCGGGTTATGCGAGCGCTCATGCAAAGCGTCTTGTATTAATTCTAAAGAACAAAAAATAGATTACAGCCGGTGTGTGTCGTGCATGGATTGCGTGAGTGTTTGTCGGAGAGATGCTATGAAATATCGTCTTGCCTCAAAAACTGAAAAATTGGAGAAATCCGTGGAGGGAGAAAATCTCGACATTTCCCGCCGCAATTTCCTTACGCTGACCGCTGCCTTGGCTACCACGTCCGTTTTGAAAGCACAACAGGAACATGTTGATGGTGGATTGGCTGTTATTGAAGATAAAAAGATCCCTAATCGCACAATGCACGTAACACCACCGGGGTCAGAAGGAATACGTCATTTCGGGAAGCATTGCACGGCGTGCCAACTCTGCGTGTCGGGTTGTCCAGAGCAAATATTGCGTCCTTCAAATGACATGGAGCGGTTCATGCAGCCCGAAATATCCTACGAACGAGGCTATTGCCGACCGGAATGTGCCAAATGTTCGGAAGTTTGCCCCACGGGTGCGATCAGACGGATTGATACGGCCGAAAAATCGTCCATCCAAATCGGACAAGCCGTGTTCATACGAGAAAATTGCGTGGTAAACAGAGACGAAGTCAGTTGCGGAAACTGCGCAAGGCATTGTCCGACAGGTGCTATTCACATGATCCCTAGAGACGGAAGTCCGGATGCGTTAACCATTCCGGTGATTGACACTGAGCACTGTATGGGTTGCGGCGCTTGCGAATATCATTGTCCTGCGCGACCGTTCAGTGCTATTTATGTGGAAGGAAACGAGAGACATCACGTTATGTAATTAGGCCTGCAATCTCGCCTGTTTTCTGATTCGCCCTTTGGGCTTCCATGCGGACAAAGGCCTGCAATCTCGAAACTATTTATGTTAAAATTATCAAAAAGCCCTTGATTATTCAAAATATGTAGTTTATCTTTGCGCCGTTTTTGTACGATTTTATTGAAATAAATATGACACCATGCTCACATGCGTAATTCTTGTGAATGATTCAACAATTGAAAAAATGTTGATCCATAGTATTAGCAAGTTTCCCCCCATCGAAATCATAGATATTTTCTCAGGCGGCATACCCGCTTTGGAACGTTTGCACAAGCTTAAACCTGACATATGTATCGTGGATGTGGATGATCCCAATATCGCCAATGTGGAAGTAGCGGAACTGGGTGTTGGAGTGGCTATTGCTATAACCTCTGACATAGAAAGATCGTATGCGTTGATTGACAAGGGCTTTTATGATGTTGTGGCAAGTAGAGACATCTCATTTGAAATGCTGTTTCGCAGGGTGAACAGGCTTTTGAAATTCATCTACCATTTCGTGCATAAATATCAGCCAACGGAGGAAAAACAAACAACTCCCTCTGCGCCGGCTGAAGAAATCCCCTCTAAGGACAGTCTGTTTGTCAGATTCAATAAAAAGTCAGTTAAAGTAAACCTCCGCGACATTCTCTATGTTCGAAATATCAACCATGCCTTGGAGTTGTCGCTGACCAACGGACAAGTACTCCAGCATAGCTGCACGATGAAAAAATTTATGAAAAGTCTACCGTCCAACCAATTTGTGCGAATTAATAACGCCACCATCGTCAATCACAAAAAAATCAATGAAATATCGAAAAAAGAGTTGAACGTGGGCGGGAAAAAATTCATCGTTTCCAAGAGTTATGTTGACAATCTTAAGAAAGTGCTGCAATTTTAGTTCAATAATTCAAAAAATCAACAATTCATTGATTCAATGAATTGTTGATTTTTTGAATTATTGTTTGACGGTTCAGTACCGTTTTTCGTTATTTCTGTAGCCTATTTCGGAAAACCCACCGGTTGACCCAGAATTGCTTTGCCGTCGTAATTGAGCAGTTTCTGGATCGCATCACGATGAATGCTGCCGAGAGCCACGGTGTTCAATCCTGCCGATGAGCAATAGAGGTAAACATTTTGGCTGACGTTGCCGCAATCGGTGGCCGCATACATATCGCGCGCATCCTCGGGCATTCCCTCCATACGTTTATAGTTTGCCACGAAAACCAGTAATACCGGTGCCGCATGTGTGAAAGGTTGCATCGCCGCTTCTTTTCTGAAATCGCCCTCTTTCTTGTAGAGTAATGCATTTTCTTTCGCATCATACAGATAGACACCTTTTGCTGTAAAAACATAAATGTCAATCTGTTGCATATTTCGTGCGGAAGGAGCTGTTTTTTTGCCGTCTTCGCGGGAAATACCGTTGGCTGCCCATAACAGATCAGACAGTTGTTGATTGGAAAGCTCTTTTTCAGAAAACTCGCGGTTCGATTTCCGTTCCGATAGTGCTTCCATCAAAGGTTTGCCGCCTTTTTTATTGGGAGTCGGCAATTTCACATCTTGTGCCTTTAATGCACATACCATTAAAGTGATCATGGTCACTAAGAAAATTTTTTTCATATGATATAATATTAGGTTTATACTATTTCGATGTATCATTCTTCTTACCACCTGATGGGGTGGGTTTTGCGATCGTATCTCGCATATTGGTGTCGGCTTTGATGTTCTCTAATTTGTAATAGTCCATCACGCCTAAATTACCATTTCTAAAGGCATCGGCTAATGCCAGCGGCACTTCGGCTTCAGCCAAGATCACTTTTGCGCGCGCTTCTTGCGCTTTTGCTTTCATCTCATGTTCCAATGCCACCGCCATGGCTCTACGCTCTTCGGCTTTCGCTTGGGCGATATTTTTGTCTGCATTCGCCTGATCCATCTGCAAAATAGCTCCGATATTCTTTCCCACGTCCACATCGGCGATATCAATGGAGAGGATTTCAAATGCCGTTCCGGAATCCAACCCTTTGTTTAATACCAATTTAGAGATGGAGTCTGGATTTTCAAGCACTTGCTTGTGGGTTGCGGACGAACCGATGGATGACACAATTCCCTCACCCACGCGGGCGATGATGGTCTCTTCACCCGCCCCGCCGACCAATTGGCGGATGTTGGTTCGCACTGTGATTCGCACTTTCGCAACCAACTGGATGCCATCTTTCGCCATGGCAGTCACCGGTGGTGTGTCGATCACTTTCGGGATCACAGACGTTTGGATCGCTTCCAACACATTCCGACCGGCCAAGTCGATGGCCGTTGCGGAGTTGAAATCCAACGGGATATTCGCTTTCTCTGCGGAAATCAGTGCGTTAACAACGGGTACTACGTGACCGCCAGCCAGATAGTGTGCCTCCAATTGGTCGCGGTTCAGTTTAATGCCGGCTTTCGTTCCCGTGATCATCGCATTCACGATGATGCTGGGCGGCACTTTCCGCCAACGCATCAGAATCAACTGGATCAAGGAAATCTTGACGTCATTCAATAATGCATTGAACCACAATCCGATAGGAACCATCCAAAGGATGAAGATCAATAAAAACAGGGAGACTAAAAAAATAACAATTGTTGCGGGTTCCATAATTTTTTCTATTTTAATTTAACATATACTTTATTGCCTTGAATTTTGGTGATTACGATGCTTGCGCCGACATCAATAAAACCGATGGACGAGGAGACTTCCGTGATCTCACTGCCGAACTTCCCTTTGCCCATGGGAGCCAGGCGCGAAACAGCCTCGCCTTCCATGCCCAGAGTCAGTTTATCTTCATCAATGGTGTTCATTTTGCTGTCGATGTTGGTCTTGAGAGCCAGCTTGCGCCACGTTTTTGACCGTAGTGCCAACACAATCAATACCGTGGAGACTGTAAGGGTGCTGCTCAACACGATGTTACCCACGAGCGGACTTTGCGTGGCGTAGGCCGCCGCCACGCCACCGGCCATCATCAAGAATCCAATTAAGCCCACGATACCACCAGGCAAAATCAGGACTTCCAGGATGACACAAATGATTCCCAGGACAATCAGAGTGATAATCAGTGCTATAGACATGCTATTTTATTTTTACGATGTAATAATGTTTCTTGCCTTTTTGCACCAAAAGATACTTGCCATTGATCAACGATAAAGCATTAATCATGCAATCTTCTTTGATTTTCTCTTTATTGATCGCCACGCCGTTGTCGGTCAGCATGCGTCGGGCTTCTCCTTTCGATGGGAAAATGGCTGTTTTGTCTGTTAAAAACTCCACAATCGGGATGTCGTTGTCCAATTCCGCACGGTCAAGTTCTACTTGGGGCACGCCCTCGAAAACCGCTAGGAATGTCTTTTCGGGGAGTGCGGCCAAACTTTCTGCCGTGCCTTTGCCGAAAAGGATTTCCGAAGCACTCACAGCGGTCTCATACTCTTCCGCCGAATGTACCGCCGTTGTCAAATCTTTCGCTAATGCCTTTTGCAGAATGCGGAGATGTGGTGCAACGTCGTGTTCCTTCTCCAATCTTTCGATCTCCTCTTTTGTGAAGGGTGTGAAGATTCGGATATAACGTTTGGTGTCGGTGTCGGAACAGTTGAGCCAGAACTGGTAAAACTCATAAGGTGTTGTTTTCTCGGGATCTAACCAGATATTACCTTTTTCGCTTTTCCCGAACTTTCCGCCGTCTGCCTTGGTGATCAACGGGCAAGTCAACCCGAAGGCATCCTTTCCGGATTTCCGGCGGATCAACTCGGTGCCGGTGGTAATATTGCCCCATTGGTCGGAGCCACCCATCTGCAATTTGCAGTTATAGTTCTCGTTCAGAAAAAAATAGTCGTAACCTTGCACAAGTTGATAAGAAAATTCGGTGAACGACATCCCGTCACACTCGCCGCTGAACCGTTTTTTCACGGAATCTTTAGACATCATGTAGTTTACCGTGATATGCTTGCCTACGTCGCGGATGAACTCGAGGAAAGAAATCCTGCTCATCCAGTCGTAGTTATTAACCAACAACGCTGCATTACCTTTGGCGGAATCGAAGTTCAGGAATTTGCCCAGTTGCTTCCGGATACAAGCTACATTATGACGCAATGTCTCGTCATCCAGCAAGTTGCGCTCTTGAGATTTTCCAGACGGGTCGCCGATCATGCCGGTTGCACCGCCCAGCAACACGATGGGTTGATGGCCACAAGCTTGAAAATGTTTGAGAATCATCACGCTAACCAAGTGCCCGATGTGCAATGAATTGGCGGTGGGATCGATCCCCACGTAAGCGCTGGTCACTTCTTTGGTCAATTGATCTTCTGTTCCCGGCATGATGTCGTGGAGCATGCCCCTCCATTTCACTTCTTCTACAAAATTCATCGAATGCTTAAAAAGATGGGTTAATAAATATTGACATACCATCGTTCTTTGACTTTCAACAGATGGTAATGATTGGTTTGCGGTTCCCCGTTGATCAGTACCCGGCATCGCACGGTCATGGTTGTGTCGGTGATAGGAGTTTCATTTAGTATTTCTATTTCGATTGTATTGTTTTTCAATTTTTTCATCTCTTCCGCCGTGCGTAACGAGGCCAATTTGTCAACCAATTCCCGTTGTTCGGGGACGATGTAGCGTTTTGCCGCATTCAGTTCGCCTTTGTACCAATGTTCTGTATAGTTGGTCGCCACGGTTTGGGGCGTGTCTTTTCCGCAGGCGGTGAAAAGGAGAGCTATGACGAGTAATAGAATAAACGGAATAGATGGAATGGGTCTCTTCATTTTTCTCGCTTGCATTTAGGCTTGCAAATGTACAACTTTTTTTGCTGAAAAAAATGATATACAGATCATACAGATGATCACAAACGTAAATTTTGTCAAATCTGTGTTATCTGTGTGCAAATTAAGGCATAAAAAATCACCCCAAAAACTCTATCAAATCGGGATATAAAAGATCGCTGTTTTCGATATACGTCTCGTGTTTATGTCCCCGCATGATTTTGAGGCGGGCGTTGGGCATGGCAATCGCCAAGTCGGTGAACGTTTCCGGTTTGAAAACATCCTTCTCTGCGGCCACGATCAGTGTTTCCACGTGCACCTTCCGCACGTCTTCTAACTCGATATTAGGTTCATCCAACATCAGTTTCAACAATGGATCGCCCGTTTCTTCATATTTTCTAGCCATACTCCTCAACACGTTTTCCTTGAAATCACTGGGTTTCAAGTTCACGCCCAACAGTGCCAATTTGTCGAAAACAGACGGTCTTTCCATTGCCATCGTCAACCCGATGATGGCACCGTCGCTAAAGCCGAGCAGGAAAACTTTCTCTTCCCCAATGGTATCCAAGAATGCGAACATATCGGCCGCCATGGCTTGGTAGGAATAGTTGTCTGTTTTTGCGCTTTGTCCGTGGTTCCGGCTGTCGATTGCGTAAATCGTGTAATGGTTTTTCAATTTGGCGGCCAACGCATCAAAGATGTGATGATCCTCGCCATTGCCATGCAACAGCAGCAATGGACGACCGGAGCCTGATTTTTCGTAATGCAGGGGGATCGTTTTCATTTGTTTAATTGCTTAGGGTGTAAAGTTTTTCCCGCAATGTACGCATTCCTTTCGTCGCCTTTTCCCTGATTATTTTCACGTGGCTACTAACGGATTGGGTTTCGTTGGGGTCGATGAGCCAGACGGGCGTGTCGGGACGGGCGTAGTGGTAAAGTCCCGCTGCCGGGTAAACATTTAACGAAGTGCCGATGATGACGATATTGTCCGCCGTCTGTACCTCATTTATAGCCACTTCCATCATTGGCACCTCTTCGCCGAACCACACGATAAAAGGGCGTAGCAGATAACCGTCAAGCGCCTTTTCGCCGTAAACAATCTTCCGGTAACCGATGTCG